>JAKASC010000160.1 GCA_021828245.1 Acidobacteriota bacterium | reverse complement strand
CCGTGTTGAAGATGTTGAATTCGGTCTCGTCCGGAGTAAAGGCGTCTCCGGTATCTTGGGTCACAATCGTGTTGCCAAAGGAATCCGTCCCGCCCGCTTCGCCGACCGAACCATTGGACGCGAGCTGCGCCGATTGCCCGATGGCAATGCTTTTCAAAGCCTTCTCCAGCGCCTGGGGGTCGTTGGTAAAATCCTGGAGCACCCGCAAATCGCTTGAATACGTCACCACCGCCACCAAATCCGCCGGGGTCATCTGGTGTTTGATAAAGTTCTGCGCGGAATGGAGCGCCCGCAAAAGATCCGGAATTTGCATCGAGGTGAGGTCAAAAAACAGAACGAGCAGCCGATGGTTCTGAACCAGCTTTTTATAGGTAGCCTGCGGCGTGGTCGGCGGCAAAGCCCCCAAATTGATTACGGCGGGCTTGGTCTTGGTTCCGTTCTCTTGGGCAAGCTGTTGGATGTTCTCCACATCGAAAGAATTGATTTTTTGGAGCACCCCATCTTCGTAAACCTTGAAGTCGCTTGCTTTCAGGTTGGTGACGGGGTTGCCCTTGCGGTCCGTCACCCGCACGTCCACCAACACTTCATTGGAAGTCACTTTCAGCGTGTAAGGCTGCGCAAGATTTTGATAGCCGATGACGGCGCGCGGACGGGCAGGCTTTTGCGCCGCCGCCCTCGGGATCCAGCCGACGAGCAACAGCATGCCCGCTGCCATCGTCGCGCGAAGGGCAGCGGAACGTGGCGCGCTTCTTGGTCGAGTATCGGGTTGCCGCATCTCCGTCCTCAAAACATAAATCTTAAAGATAGCGTCATGGTTCGCATGGAGCCCACTCCGGTCACTCGTCCAAAGGTATTGCTGTTGACGGTCGTGGCCAGGCTCGTGTAATTCACAATGTTGAACGTATTACTCGTCGCCAGTTGCAAAGCCATCCTCATGTTTTTCTCGCGCGAGATCGTCAAGATTCGATTGAGCGCCATATTGAAAACGAGCGACGGCGGCCCCGGAATCGTATTCCGACCCGCATTGCCAAACTGGCCCGCCGGAGGAAGTGTGAAGGCATCCGTGTTGAAGTAATGCAGCGTCGTTTGCTCGGCGGAGGGCAAGGTAACACTCTGTCCGGTGGCATTGGCGCGCAGCCCGCCGAACGGCGCCAGCCCATTGACGTTGTTGCTGGCATTGCCGGCGATGAACGCGGTGTAGGGCAAGCCGGAACTGAAGGACGTCATGTCGCTGATGGCCCAATTCGAAAGCACGCGCGCCAGCGTGCCTCCGTGATTTAAGAAAGGCTCCCGGTCGCCAAAGGGCAACTGATAGCGGGCAAAGGCTCGCACACTGTGGGTAGGATTGAAGCCGGAAAGCGCCCACTCGGCCCGCAGGTCAAACGGATTTTGCACCGGCGGCAGCGGACTGACGGCGGCGTTGATGGCGGAACCGCCACCCAGTCCGCCGGGCCCACCCAGAATAAAAAAACCGCGGGCGCTGGCGGTTCCACCGACGCTGGAGGCGTCGTCTTCAGCTTTCGAGTAGGTGTAATTCAAGAAGAAGGAGAAATTGTGGCGCGAGAAATGCCTCAAACTCACCCGCAGCCCGTTGTAGAGCGACGTGGCTCCGCCTGTGTCGTATTCAAACGGCAGAGCATTCTTCGTCAACGTTGGAGCTGTTCCCGGCACGGTGATGTTGGGCGCCAGCAGCAAATTGAGGTGTGTTCCGCGCGTCCCGATGTAGGCCACCGACAAAATGTACGTTGGGCTGAGATCCTGCTCCAGCATCAAATTCCAGGTTTGCGCGTACGGCGTGTGGAAATTGGGGTCCACGGCAAAAGTGTTTCTGGCCGTGGTGGAACTGACGGCCGGGAAACCGTGTTGGAGCGTCAGCGTCCGCAAAGGATTGGTGACCAGGGTGCTGGTGGTGGCCAAGGGCGCCTGATTCACCAGATCGTGCACCACGCTTCCATAGATGGACTCGTCGTAAAAGATGCCGTAACCGGCCCGCACCACCAAGCTGTGCGAGAGCCAGGGACGAAAAGCCAGACCCACGCGCGGGGCCAGGTTGTCCCATTGACCTCGCAACAGCGAAGCAGGCAAATTGCCCGGATTCTGACCCGTCACTACGCCGACACTCGTGAAGCCCGGCCCGATGGCCAAATCGGACAAGTGACCGTATTTCTCCGTGAACGGCGCGGCGTATTCCCATCGCCCGCCCAAATCGAGCGTCAAGTGATTGGAGACCCTCCAATCGTCGTTGCCATAGACATCGAAGCGCGTTGAGCGCAGGTAGTTGGCCGGAATGCCAAATCGCTCCGAGGTGGTCTGCGGGAGGCCGAGCAGAAAATCCGCCAGATCGTACCCGGTGCCGGCCACCGGCGTGCCTTGGGGCGTAAAATTGCTTGTGCTGTAGCCCGTGAACGAAAAACTGCCTTCGGCATCCGGGTCCGTCAGCGTATTGACCTGAACTTTGGCCAGATCGCCGCCGAGATGTAGGTTGTGATTCCCGACGCTGTGGAAAATCGAATCGGAAAACCGCAGCGTCTGATTGCGAGTGAGCGAAGGCGTGGCGTCCGCCAAGCCGCTGAAGTTGGTAAAGCCGATATTGGGCAAACCCCAGTCCATCGGATTTTGGGAAACACCCACGATACCCAGTTCGCCCGCGATGTTCTGATTGAAGGCAAAGGGATTGGTGACAAAACTTCGCATTCGGTTGAAGTTCACGCCCAGGGTATTCACCGTCTTCGGACCGAAGTTGTGCGTTTCCGTCAGGCTGGCGTTCTGCATTCGCGTCGTGGTCGTGGAGGTGATATCGGGATAGCCGGTGACGCCGTCGGTGTGCGAGGAATTATAGAAATACATAAACGCCAAATTGTCTTTATTCGAGATTTGATGGTCCACGCGACCCATAAATACCTGACGCGCCGAGGGCAACGACAACTGCACGTGGTAGTTCTGCACTTCGCCCGGCAAATTGGGCAGCGGAATGTACTTGAGTAACCCAATCGCCGCTTTGTTCAACATGGAAGAAGGAATGATGTTGTTCGGGAACGGCGTTCGCGGGCCCGGCGCGGAGGAGGGCTGATAAATCACGGGCATCATCCCGGCATCGGGGCCGGCTGCGATGGTGGTGCCCGAAAAATTGCCTTGCCGTTCCGCCGCCGTCGGTACGGATGCCAGCAGGTTATCGGGGCTGGTGCCCCGCAAAATATCAAAATGGAAGAAGAAACTGGTGGTGTTGCTTCCATTATAAATTTTCGGAATCACGAGCGGCCCGCCCAAGGACACCCCAAGCAGCTCTTCATAAGAGGAGGGTTGGGCTTGGGACGGCGTGTTGAGCGGATAAGGACGCGCATCGAAGGCTGAGTTGGTGTAACTGTCAAAAAAGTTTCCGCGCAGCCGGTTAATCTGCGCCCGCCGTGGTCCGCCAAAGAACATCACTACCCCGGGCCCGCCGCGGAAGGGCACGCCCATCGGCCCGCCCGGCCTTCCGCCGAATCGGAACATCATGCGGCCGCCTCGTTGCATGGGCGGAGCGGTGGCATCCACGGTGTTGCCCGCCAACAAAAAAGAATTGCTCGATCCGGCGGCACCCGCCACGTCGCCGGTGATGGGGCTTCCAGTCTGGGCCTCAGCCTCGGCGCCACCCGTCCCCCCGGAAAACCGCAACCCGCCGGAGGCCGATCCTTCGCCGCCTGCCTCGCTCAGAATGGCATTCAGTTCGGCTTCGTTTTGTTGGCTGAGGCCAGCGCTCGGAGAGAGTGACGCCTGGCCGCGGCCTTCGACCGCGAACTGCCCCGACGGGCGGGCGGAGGCAGGAGGGCCTTTTTGCCCTGGCGGACCCGCCGCCGCCCGACCCTGCCCTCGTCGGAAATTGCCGAACATCACAGGGCCGCCGCCCACGGCCAGCGTCAGCGTGGCGTTGACAGTCGCGGAGACGCCTGGTTTAACCATCACCGGCCCGAGCAGCGCCGGCCGAAACCCCACCAGCATCACGACGACCCGGTACGGCCCTGGCGGCACGTTTCTGAAAACATAATGCCCCGTTCCATCGGACCACGTTTCGATGCGGGCCCGCGTTTGCACATTGAACAAGATGACCCGGGCTCCCGGAACGGCAACGCCATTCGGCCCAACTACGTTTCCGACGACAGTTCCGCCTGCGATGCGGGGCACGGTTTGGCCGACCGCCGACAGAGGAATCCCGGTCACCGCCAAAGTTAGCGCACAAACTGCCAAAGCACCGAGAAATGTGCCGCGCCTCATCGTTCCAACCTCTTAGCCCAAGACCCGACTCAATCCATCAGCCGAGGAGGCCGCGCCGATGGCGGGCTCCGCACCTACAGGATGCCTCTAACAGGTCGCATGGCGCGCAAAATCTATGTAAAACCCTCCATGGGATGAGCGCCGGCATTATGGGTCGCCTGCGGTCGGCTGGCCATTTTGTTCGTATGGCACCGTTGCAAACAGCGTTGACATGCGAGGCTTGTGGGCGGATACTGACCGCAATCCGCTTAGATGGCGAAGCGCGTCTGCATTCGCTGCCGCCGAGAGATGAACATTCCGCGCGCAGGCGCAGAGGTCACCATCATGGATACTTGCCGGAAGCGACGCCTGCTGTGCCCCTTGGACAACGGCGGGCGTGCCGCGCCGCGGGCCAGCGCTATGTTGCTTTGCATGGCGCTCGCGGCGGGCGCAGCCACCGCCAAGCAGCGTCATCTTCAGCCTGCTAATACTGCGTCGCCTAAGCCTCAGATTGTGACTCGTCCGGCTCCCCTCCCCTTCAGTTTTCAAGTTGAACGAAATCTCGTGCTGGTGCGTGTGGTCGTCCGCGACAAACAAGGACATGTGGTGGAGAATCTCCGGAAGGGCGATTTCCGCCTGTTTGACAATGGAAAGCCGCAGCAAATTCTGCAATTTTCCGTCAAGCGGCACTCGGCCCGACCGGCCGCGTCCGCCTCAACTCGAGAGCCGGCGGTCCGCCCGGAGACGGCCTTGGCTCCCTGGAGGCCGGCGCATTTTTTGGCGCTTTATTTTGACGATGTTCACATGCACGCGGGAAGCATCATGCGGGTTCGGCTTGCGGTGGATCACTACCTCGCCTCGACGCTGGGGCCGAGCGACCGCGTGGGATTGTTCACGGCCTCGGGCCGCGACTCCGTCGGCTTCACGCAGAACGTTCACCGCGTCGAGGCGGCGCTAGCTCGGATGACGCCGCAAAGCATCGTGCCGGTTCAATACAATCCGTGCCCGCGCATCTATCAATATCAAGCCTACCTGATCGTTGACCGGCGTGATTCCAATGCATTGGAAGAAGCAACTCAGGAAGCCCTGCTCTGCCGTTACGGTGGCGACACACGATTCCTCGACCAAGCGGCTAATGACGCCAAAGCCGCGGCCTTCACCGTGCTCAACAACAGCCAAACGCAGGCCGACTACTCGCTGCGTGGCCTAAGCGAGCTGGTGGGGCGCATGAGTGCGCTGCCCGGCCAGAGAAGCATTGCCTTGATTTCCCCCGGTTTCCTAATCCAAACGCTACGGTTCCAGCTTGAGAGCATTGTGGATCAGGCGCTGCGCTCGAATATCACCATCAACACTCTCGACAGCCGCGGTCTCGCCACCGAAGTTCCATTCGATAACGTCAGCCAGCAAACGATTATCATCCCCAATCGCCCCGATCTCATGGGTCAGAAGGCCATCATCAAGTTGAATGAATTCTCCTACGAAGCCGACGTGATGCGCGACCTCGCGCGCGGCACCGGAGGAGTATATTTCCACAA
>JAKASC010000159.1 GCA_021828245.1 Acidobacteriota bacterium | reverse complement strand
ATTGTAACTTAGGCTCTCTTGTGCCGGACGTTCAACGCCCGGAAAATCACTTAACAGGAGAGCCCAATGAAGAATTACATCGTCACCCTTTTGCTTTCTTTGCTCGTCGTGCTGGCAGGAGTAATGTTGCGCCGGTCGGTTGCCAAAGCGGCCTCAGTCCAAACGAAGACCGTTAGCCCGATGGTTGCGTTGGCACCCAATGCCAACATTCTGCCGCAGATAGCTGCTGGCCCTGGCCCAGCGCCATGCCCGCCTTCTTGTGGGTTTTAGGGCTTGCCACCCCTCGGCGAAGCAACCTGAAAGGCACCAGAATGAGGGTGACTTTGCTGGTTGCTCATGCACTACCTCATAGGCAGGATCGGGCCCGAAATTCTCGGCTATCTCGATTATGTTATCGAGGGCGGGGTGCTTATTTACCTGCTCGCCCGACTTTTGAGGGGGCGTGGCGCAGGCCTGCTGGGTGCCACGGCTTACATGGCGGCTTCCGTCGGCGTAGGCACCCTGCGGATGCTCGTTGCTTTCCACTACGGGCCCCGGTCCCACCAATACGCACTGTGCTACTGGCTCACTGACTACTGGATCGTCTTTTGTGCCTTTCTGCTGGTCGGCTCATTCTTTCGTCGTGCCTGCGTGGCGAAGAGTGCAGACCTTTGGCACCACGTTAGGCTGATGCTGGCGTCGGTTTTTGTCCTCACTGGCCTCGTCGCCTACGCCACCATCCTCCACCACCACCAAGGGTTCTTCCCTTTCTTCGTTCTTGAATTTCAGCAAGACCTCTATTTCGTCCTCATGGTCCTCATCACCATGCTCTACCTTATGCTCCAGCGGTATGAGCCGTCGGACGACCAACTGAATCTCCTGGTGTGCGGCCTTGGCATAGAGTATGCCGCGCTCGCGGCGGCCCTCGCGCTAGTCCAGGTGGCGGGCTACGGCGCACTCTACGGGGTCGTGGCAGGGTACGCGATGCCGCTGTCCGACATGGGCATGGTCTTACTTTGGTTTTACACGGCGGCGCGCGTTCCGAAAGCGGTCCCGGCGAAGGAAGCGCAAAGCCCTCGGGAGGTTTTGCCGGCGCACGCGCTGGCGCGCATTTAACTGCGGCGGCGATGTCCGCATGGCCGCCGATTTCGCCGGTCAAGAAGACCGGCGCTGCGAATGAGGTTGGTGATGGTTGCTGCAGTGCTGATTTTGGTTCTCTCGACGGCGATGTTTTTCTTCTATTTCCAGGCGGCGTGCGAGCGTATCCTGCGCCGGGAATTCGATCGCCAATACTTCATGCCTATTGTCAACGCCAACCGCCTCGAATTTCCTTCCATCCGCAAGGCGGTGATGGATTACACGGCGCCGCTCGAATACTCCCGTTTCCGCATGATGCTGAAGTGCGATTATTTGGCGCTGACCTATCTGCTCAAAAATGCCGGCAACGCCACCCAATGTTATTCCAAGGAAGACCGGCTGTTGATGCTCTATTTCCGTTTAACCGTCTTTCTCCTTTCCATGGGCCATCTTTTCCATGTGGGCGAGCGCCGGGCCATCCTGCGCATGACGGCGATTCTTGAATACTTGGGCAACGTCATCGGCCGGCGGGTCAACCTGGCCAAGCTCGGCGAGTTGAGCGCGTCCGATTATCTGCTGACGCTCGATTAGCCGCGCGCCCGCCTCTTGCCGGCGCTTTCAACAAGCGTAGTCCGCCGCGCGAATTCCCGTTATAATTTTTTCCGTGACTCCACGGCTCGACTTCGTCACAGAGCAGCCAACGCCGCGTCGCGCCAAGATTGTGGCGACGCTCGGTCCGGCTTCCGACCCGCTGCCGGTCCTGGCGGCCATGTTGGAAGCCGGCATGGACGTAGCTCGGCTCAACTTTTCTCACGGCACGCACGCCGAGCACGCGCGGCGGCTGCGGCGGCTTCGCGCGGCGGCGCGCGCGGCCGGCAAAGCCGTTGCCGTCCTTCAGGATCTGCAAGGTCCCAAGATTCGCACCGGGCCGCTCGAGGGCGGACGCCCCGTGGAGCTGAAGCCCGGCGAACCCTTCACCCTGACGACGCAACTGAGGGTGGGCAACGCGCGCATCGTCTCGACGGCTTTTCGTAATCTGCCGCGCGAAGTCAAGCCCGGCAACCGCATTTTGCTGTCGGACGGGCTGATTGAACTTCGCGTGGAGCGCGTAGAGGGGCCGGAGGTTCACTGCCAGGTTGTTTCCGGCGGCGTGTTGAGCGAGCATCAAGGCATCAACCTGCCCGGCTGTCTGCTCAAAATGTCGGCGCTTTCGGTTAAGGACCGCAGGGATTTGGAGTTCGGCATTCGCCACGGCGTGGACTACGTGGCGCTGTCTTTTGTTCGCTCCGCGGAGGACATCCATCGCGTGCGGCGGATTTTGCGCCAAGCTCGGCGCTCCATACCCATCGTCGCCAAGCTCGAGAAGCCGGAAGCCATCGAGCGCCTGGAGGAGATTCTCCCCGTTGCTGATGCGGTGATGGTGGCACGGGGCGATTTGGGCGTCGAGTTGCCGCCCGAAGAAGTTCCGGTCATTCAAAAGCGAATTATTGCGCGCGCCAACGCCCTGCGTGTGCCGGTCATTACGGCGACGCAAATGCTGGAGTCCATGACCGCTCATCCTCGCCCCACGCGCGCCGAGGCTTCCGACGTGGCCAACGCCGTTTTTGACGGCACGGACGCCGTGATGCTCTCCGCCGAGACGGCCACCGGCCGCTTTCCGGTCGAGAGCGTCAGCATGATGTCGCGAATTATTCAAGCGGCTGAAGCCGCCATGACGGCAAGCGGCTGGCGGCGCAGAACCCCCTCCGAAGAAGCGCTCGGCGTTCCCGAAGCTATCTGCGAAAGCGTGGCCCATATGACGGCGGAACTCAATTTGAAGGCGATTGCCGTGTTCACGCAATCCGGCTCGAGCGCGCGTTTAATCTCAAAACATCGTCCGCGCGTTCCTGTTTACGCCTTCTCGCCGTTTTCCGCGGTCTTGCGTCGCACCACGCTCTACTGGGGCGTGACGCCCATGCACATGCACCGCGTTCACTCGACCGACAGCATGGTCGAGGGAGCGGCCGATCGGTTGCGGACGTTGGGAGTTGTCGAGCCGGGCGACTTGGTGGCCGTCATCGCCGGAACCCCGATTGCTCGCCACGGAACGACAAATCTGCTCAAAGTGCATCGAATTGAGTGAGCGAACAGGGGAACGCTGCATCGTGCCGGCCTTCGGGACGCCAGGGCCCGCCAGGCGGCGCGGGCTCGCGGCAAAAACATGGATGGCCGATCGGCTAACGATCCGTTAGACTCTCTTTATGCGCATCTGCTCGTTTCTTCCTTCGGCGACAGAAATTCTTTTTGGGCTGGGCCTGGGCGATTCGGTCGTGGGCGTGACGCATGAGTGTGACTTCCCACCCGAAGCCCGCCAGAAGCGGGTCGTGGTGCGGGGGCGCTTGCCCAAGGGGCTGAGCGCGGGCGAGATTGACCGCCGCGTGACGGACTCCATGGCACGCGGCGAAAGCCTTTACGTGGTGGACGCTCTCGCGCTGAGCGAACTGCGGCCTGATCTTATCATTACCCAAGACCTCTGCCGCGTCTGCGCCGCTTCGCCGGATGATTTAGGCTCGGCCTTGGCCGCGCTTGCATCCGTTCCGCGGACGATTTCACTCAATCCGAGGACGCTCGGCGATATCTGGAATGATATCAGGGCCATTGGGCGCGTTACGGAGCGCGAAAGTGAAGCTCAGCGTTTGGCAGAAGAATGCCGACGGCGGGTCGAGACGGTTGAAAAAGCTGTTGCCCAGGCTCATGCTCGTCCACGCACCTTGTGTTTGGAATGGCTTGATCCGCCGTTCATCGCTGGCCATTGGGTTCCGGAAATGGTGGCGAAAGCGAGGGGCACGGACGTACTTGGAAAAATGGGCGAGCCGGGCTACCGGGCCGACTGGGAGATGGTTTTGCGCTCCCAGCCCGAGGTGATTGTCATCATGCCCTGCGGCTACCACCTCCGCGAGGCGGTTGAGGAGTTCCGCGGCATGAGCTTTCCGCCCGGCTGGAACGCTTTGCCTGCCGTGCGCGCCGGGCGGGTTTATGCGGTGGATGCGACCAGCTATTTCTCGCGCCCCGGACCTCGCCTCGCTCAGGGAGTGGAGATCCTTGCGGCAGCAATCCATCCCGGCATCTTCACCGACGCCATCCCCACCGAAGCGCTCGCCTCTCTGTGCTAGTAGGAGCACGTGAGCACGCAAGAGTTTGGCGCGGGAATATCCGGCAACGGGACGGCCGCCCAAACCGCCGGCCGGCGGCGCTACCTCGAGGAGGCGGCAACGTGGCTTAGCCGGCGGGCGCGGCGACGATAGTACTCGTAGGCGCCAAAGAGCACGCCGCTAAAGAGCACGCTGCTCAGGAGTGTGCTTCCCAAGAACGGCAGCGCAGCCACAAAGCACGCCCCAAGTCCGGCGACGGTGCGAGGATATAACAGCCCTCCCAGCCACACGCCAAAATTGCTGATGAGGAAAAAGACAACGCCGGCCGCCAGCGAAGCGGCCACCACCCTCCTGACGGAGATTTTCTCCCGCAGCCACCAGCCGACTAGCGCCACCGCTGCAAAGCCGACCCAATCCATTGTGTCCGCCCAGCCAAAGTGCATCCCGTAAATGACGGTCGTAAGCAAAAAGTCGCTCACCGCCAGCACAGCAACCGGGAACCAGATCGAGTCGCGTTTTCTGAGGCACGCACCGCCAAACAGCAAGGCCGCATAGGCCGGACTGAAGTCCGGCGGATGCGGGGCGAACCGAGCTAGCGCCGCCAAAGCCACGATCAGGTAGAGCATGTTTCCGACCTCCTTCTATCTATTTAGTATTTTGCCGGTAATTCGAATCGGATGCCAGCCAGAAAATTCAATTTCCACGCGGGATATCCCAGGACTTCCTCATACTTCTGATTCAGAAAATTATTTATTCGGCCGTACAGCTGGATGCCCGCAGGGAATTGGTAAGAAAATCCGCCATTGGCCAGCGTATAACCTTTATTGGTAAACATGCAGGGAAGTCCAGGTCCGCCTTCGCTCGGTGGCGCGCAGGCAAAAAGCCCCAAGTTCGGCTCCAGATCAAGGACCGATCCGCGCACATAACCGTTGACGTTAAGCATGAGCGGCCCATGCAACCACGTGACATTGAAAAAGCCCGAATGGCGAGGTTGGCGAAAGAATGGTTGCCCTACCCGCAGCGGAGCGAGCGCCACGTCCGCTCCGTTGAGCGCCAAAATCGAAGTGTCCAGAAAAGTGTAGCCGCCCAGCACCGTGAGAGAGCGAGCGGGTTGAGCCCGCATCGAAACTTCCAACCCCTCCGCCCGCGAGTTGCCAAGATTGTCGGAAACGAAGGTGCTCAGATTCGTGAGCGATCCGCCCAGCACTACAATTTGGTCTTTGAAACGGTTATAGAAATACGTGACATCCACGGACGCTCGGCGAGAGAAAAACTGCTGCTCAACGCCCGTGTCAAAGCTGACGCTCTTTTCGGGTTTCAAGTGCGGGTTGTTGGTGAAGGCAAGCTCAAACCCGTCGGGGGCGCGGATACCCGTCCCGAAACTGCCATGCCATCGCGTCAGGCCGATGGCGCCCGACCCACCGCCACGCAGAAGGTAGGCGGCTGAAATTCGTGGATCCACTTCGGTGACCGTGGATGCCGGCAACAGGGGACGCGAGCCAAACGCTCCGGGTGGCAGGCTGTGCGTGAGAATGTTATCAAAGCGCACACCGGCGTTCAGCGCCCATCGCCGGCCGGGAACCCAACGGTTTTCCGCAAAGCCGGCCCAACTGGTGCGCGGCAGAAGAAAAGGAGTATTGTTGGCATTGGCGATGTAGGTGTTTTTTATCTGCTCACGATT
>JAKASC010000158.1 GCA_021828245.1 Acidobacteriota bacterium | reverse complement strand
TTCCATCACCATTGAAGTCCCCCACGGCGATCCCGTCAGGGGCCGACCCCACCGTTATGGGTGAGCCTGGGGCCTGCGTGAACGTCCCATCTCCGTTGCCCAGCAGAATGGTCACCGTATTGCTGTTCTGATTCGCGACCGCCAAGTCCGGCTTGCCGTCGCCGTTGAAATCGCCCTCCACAACCGTGTTCGGGTAGTTGCCGACGCTGATGGGCGAGCCGGGGGAGTTGACGAAATTCACGGTCGCCGCTGAAAGGGTTACGGAGAAGAAGACGACGTTCGACTTGCCGCCTGGGGCGGGATTCACCACCGTCACCGAAGCCGTGTCGGCCGTGGCGACGTTGGCAGCCGGGACGGAGGCCGTGAGTTGCGAGCCGCTGACGAACGTTGTCGGGAGCGCGGCGCCGTTCCAGTCAACCGTCGCGCCGGGGACGAAACCGGTGCCGTTGACCGTGAGCGTGAAGCCAGCGGCGCCGGGGGCGACAGCATCCGGGACGAGCGGCTGATTGATGAAAGGAACGGGGTTCGGCGTCTGCGCTATTCCCAAGCCGGCGACGCTCAGAAAAATTATGAATAGGAGTGCCCCCCACCTCATGGTCCCCTCCCTTAGCCAGCAGGTTGGATGTTGAAATCTGCTGACGCACCCATCCGCTCTGCAACTTTTCGTGCCCAACTCTGGACTAGCCTTATACACCCACGCAGCAAGACCGTCAAGCGGCTTATGGAGGTTTCACGAAGGGGATTAACTCTTTGGTCATTATACAATGGACGTTCGATTGAGCGCTCACGAAACAGTTGGCAAGTTCTCCGATGATGGCGTGACCGAAGAGGCGGCAAAGCCGTCGCCCAAATCGCAAACGGTAAGAAGGTGGAAGAGGATCGCCGCCTGTTGGCGCGGATAAGAGCGTTCATCCTTCAGTAAACCGTACTCGCGGCTGGAGAAGCCGAAGCTGCCGTCCGGGCGCTGACGCGCGAGCAGGCGGGCCAAGCATCGGCCTGCCAGATCATCGTTGGGACTCAGCCCCAACCGAAAGCCCTCATGCAATGCGGCGCCCAGGGCGGCGGTGTAGTAATTCACCTCGGGGCCTCCGCGCGTAACGCTCGCGCAATCATTGGCACAGAACCCTTCTGGCCGTACGCCTTGCTGAAGGAATTGAAAAAGGTGCAGAAGGATGGGCCGCGCTCCGAGACCGGGTCGCAAACGCTCGGCCCGCGCCAGGTGCAGGAACATGTGCGCATTATATTGGAAGCAGAGATAATGATGGCGCGGCTTTTCGTGAGGGCTCGAAACGATGTACGGAATTTCTCCGCTCGGCAATTGAACGGCGGCGATGAATTGCAAGAGCGGTCCCACATGCTCCATAAAGCGGCTCTCGCCGCTCGCCTGAGCTAACCGCAAAAAGAACCAGACGGCGATGACGGAGTTGTTGGGGACCTTCCCGCGCGGCCGGTCGAAGTAGTTGATGGCTTCGCCGTCACCGTGGGCCTGGAAGCCAATATGCTCCACAATGTAGTCATAGGCGCGGGTGGCAGCGCGCAACCATTCCGGGCGGTGGGTGTGGGAGTAAGCGCTCAACAGCACGGTTGCTCCCCATATGCTTTCGAGAGTCGCAATCAACCCTCGACGTTCGGGAAGCGGATAGTGCCAGTAACCCTCCGAGGTTTCGAGCGCCACCACGGCTTCGGCGGCTTCGAGCGCCATGTCACGGAAGCCGGGCTGCCCGCTGGCGTCAAAAAGCGCCCAATTCGCCAGGGCCCAGTTGCCCTGCGTCTGCATAAAAACGTAGTCATCACCCCACGGGACAAAGCCAAGAGCGCTCTTCAAGAAGCGCCAAAACCGCCAGTTGAACCGGACGCCGGGGTCGGGGCCATGCAGAAGTCCGTCGGCGTAATGACGGCTCAGAAGATAGGCGTAAAGCCGCTCGCACGACGCCAGGATTTGCCGCCGCGACGCCGAAGAGATTGTTCCGCGCCCCTCTTCATCGAACCTTCGCAAACTTTGAAATCCCTCGCTCACGAACTGAGGGGCGGAATATTTTACAGGCCGGGTCTGCGCCCTTTTTTCTGCCACGGTTCGATAGATATCCAATACCTTTGTGGCCCGTTCCTGCAATGAAAATTGTTGAGCGCGCTCGCGCCCATGGGTTCTTCCACCTCGGCGGCACACTTCAACAAGTTTTTCTGCCAACGCCAGAGCGCTCCGAGGGACAATGTAATTGCCTTCCACGCCCTGAAGCACTTCGGCGGCATCGCCGACATCAACGGCAATGACGGGCAGATTAGTCGCCAATGCCTCCTTCACGCAGTTCGGTGAGCCTTCGGACTCCGAGGCAAGAATAAGAACGTCGGCCGCGGCGTAGTACAGAGGCATCTGTTGTCTCGAAACGCGGTAAACCTGAAGAATTTCCAACGGCGAGAATTCAGTGCGGGCGATTTGAACGGCCTGTTGAACCAAATCCAATCGTTTGGCCGGCCGGTCAGGGCCGTAAGGAAAAAGCACATATTTTTTGCCCCGGTCGAGGTTCAATGCTCGGCAGGCGTCGTCGCGGTCAAGCGGCCGGAACAGCTTTAAGTCAACGCCGGTTGGAATCACATAGGCCGTTGGGAGGCGAAGTTGAGCTTTCATTCTCCTGCTCATGACGATGGCAGCATCAATCCAGCGGGCCAAGAGCAAGCTCGATAGTTGAAAGATGCGTCCGACCAGCGTTAACCGGCCCGCGCCGTCGAACCGTCCCAGAACGTCATCTCCCTTGAACTCGACCACGACGGGGAGGCGGCACTGGCATCGGGCCACCCACCCAGAAAGACCAAACTCTGCGTGGATCAAGTCATAGCGCTGCGCCGACGCGCGGCGACGCAGCTCGAAAATGCCCCGAACATAATTTAGAACCGATTGCCGGCCGTTGATGAAAAGCACATCGTAATCAACACCCAAGGGCCGTAGGGATTCCATCTGCGCTTGAATGGCAGAACCATAGCTCGGATCGTCTTCAGTAGGCCAGAGGTTGGTCACCACCAGAACGCGGTATTGGGGCATGAAAGTTTGCTCATCGGGCTGCGCTTCGCCTCTCAGGGGCGGACGAGCAGCATTCAGCAGACTAACATGCTTCGACCGGCGCTGGCGCAAGCAGGATTGCGTCTTCTAGCAGGTTGCTGAAAAACCCGAACAATGGTGTTGACTATATATCGCGATATGATATATATGCCTCCTGAGACGTTCGACTTTCGGGAGGATTTGCCGATGCGCGGTGAAGATACTCAACAAAGTGCGATGTTCAGTTACCTTTCGCCGGAGCAGCGAGTGCCCCAAGACCACCCCTTGCGGAAGCTGCGGCCGCTGGTGGATGAGGTCTTGAGGAAGCTCTCGCGACGTTTTGCGGGGATGTACGCGCCGGTGGGCCGGCCCTCGATTGCGCCCGAGAAGCTGCTGCGCGCCTTGCTGCTGCAAGTGCTCTACACGGTGCGCAGCGAGCGGCTGCTGATGGAGCAGTTGGACTACAACTTGTTGTTCCGCTGGTTCGTGGGGCTGAACATGGACGACGCGGTCTGGGACGCCACGGTTTATTCGAAGAACCGCGAGCGCCTGCTCCGGGGTGACGTGGCGGAGGCGTTTTTCAAAGAGGTCCTAGGGATCGCCAAACAACATGCGCTGCTCAGCGACGAGCACTTCACCGTGGATGGGACGCTGATCGAAGCTTGGGCCGGACAGAAGAGTTTCAAGAAGAAGGACGGGAGCGAAGCTTCCCCATCGCCCGACGACCCCGGCAACCCCACGGTCGATTTCCACGGGGAGAAGCGGTCGAACCAGACGCACCAATCCACGACCGACCCGGACTCGCGGCTGTACAAGAAATCGCAGGGCAGCGAGGCGAAGCTGGCCTACTGGGGCCACGTGCTGATGGAAAACCGGAATGGCCTGGTGGTCGAGCCGCGCCTGACGCTGGCCAGCGGGCGGGCGGAGCGCGAGACGGCGGCGGAAATGATCCGAGCGCGCTCGGGGCCGGGGCGTATCACGGTGGGCGCCGACAAGCATTACGATACCGTCGAGTGGGTGAAGCAGGTCCGGCAGTGCGGCGCCACGCCGCAGGTGGCGCAGAACAACAAGAACCGTGCGAGTGCGATTGATGCCCGAACCACCTCCCACGCGGGCTATGCGATCAGCCAGAGGAAGCGCAAACGGATCGAGGAAATTTTCGGCTGGATGAAGACGGTGGCGCTGATGCGCAAGGTGAGACATCGGGGCCGGAAGCGGGTGGCGTGGATGTTCACCTGGGCGGCGGCGGCCTACAATCTGGTGCGCATTCGCAACTTGATCGGAGCGACGACATGAAGCCGAGGGCGCAGGGTGCCTCGGAGCGAGCAAAGAACAATGAAAGCCGCCCCCAAGGGTGGCGGGAACGGGCGCGCGAACCCTGGCCCAGACTCGAAATCGCACTTGCAACAAAAGGAATTTTTTAATTACCGCCATTTTTCAGCAACCTGCTAGAAGGCAAGACCACGATGGCTCTCAACGGCCCGCGCCTTTGCTTCGACCTTGCGGGCTCGATCGTTTGTGCCGAGGCTGGCGTGCCTGGAGGCCAAGCAAAGCATCGTGCCAGGGCGCGCAGGCAACCCTTCCCTCTTCGAATCCTACGGTTTAGCGGAAGGTAAAGTTTAGAGTGACCGTTTGGCCGGGCCTCAGCGTGACCTCTTGCTTCTGGGTGCCGAAGGTAGCCGTCCACGCCGCGACGGTATAGTGACCGGGTGGCAATCCGCGCAGCGTGTAACGCCCCGTCGCGCCAGTGACGGCATAAAACGGGTTCGAGGTGACCCCGATGTAGGCGTGCATCCAGGGGTGTTCATTGCACTGAACCGGGATCATAATTTCCGGGCGGGTGAAGCGCTTTATGAAAGGCGGCGCGCCCGGAGGTTGCGACTGGTTCCACGGGCGGTTGAGCTTGGACATGATGTGAATGTTATGCGTGGTGGGATCGTGCGACACAACTTTGAGTGGTTGCCCGACCATGATGCCGAGCACATGGGGAACGTACATGCACCCTTGCTGATCCAAGACGACCGGCGTGGACGGGGGCTGGAAATGGCGGTTGCCGAGCCCTGACTGGATATAGACGAAGACGTTGGGCAAGGTCCCATCGGCATTAACCTGGCCGTCTTGGTAGTACACCGGCCCGTGATGCAGGGACACGCACACTGGGTCGGCGTTCATAAGGATTCGCCGCGGTTTGGGACGGGTCCCCTCAAACAGGATTTGGCCGGTAACTGCTCCGGTCGCCGCCGAGGCGGATTCCGACTGAGGGCGGGGCGCACTAGGCGGCGACGCCAGAGCAGAACTCAAAAGACCAGCGACCAGCCATCCGCAAACACCGGCTGAAAGCAGAAATCGGTTTTTCGAAATCATGCGGAAGATCCTCCTTTGAAAATCTCTCTTTCGGGCCTCGCCCCTAGCTTAAACCGCCAAGACGATGCTGGGTGGGTTTGCTCATCCTGACGGGCGCGGGACGCGCATGGCCGTGGCCCCTTGACCGTGATTCGCCCTTGCCGCGCCTGGCCCCAGCGTCACCCGAGGCGACGGTCGGCGCGGCGCCCGGTTTAGAAAATAAACCATACCATCATATACAGAGCGTTGTTGCCCGAGGCATTGCGTCCCGCTCCATCATAGTTCGTGCTCGCGCCGTTGAATTTGAAAAAGTTTCTGTACTGGAGCGCCAGTTGAATGTTCTGGACGGGCCAGTAGGAAAACTGCGAAACCAATCCATCGGTGTGCGGATTGCCGGTGGCGCTGCCGGTCACGGCCGCCGGCGCGTAGAACAGCGGGTCCGTCGTGCCGGTCGTGTTGAACCATCCGAAGGTGGCCGCGTACTTGTTGCCG
>JAKASC010000157.1 GCA_021828245.1 Acidobacteriota bacterium | reverse complement strand
ACTGCTCCGTGATCGGTGCTACTTTCCTCATGGGGTGTAAGCTCCTTTTCAAGGATTTGGTCTTCGCTTGCAAGGCGAAACCAACTTACACCCTCCTCCTTTTACACACCAGAATTTACGTCACCGTCGAACAGGCGTGTCGCCGCTCCTTATTCGTTGATTCGGCCGCCACATCGGGAGGTCGGCTGGTATGGGTTTGTAAATAAAATCACTATTTGTGACCGTTATTGCATATATATGCCATAGTTAAAAGCTGAATCAAGTCTAATCGTTCATTTTTAGCTTGACAGCCGCTCTCCCTGCTGATTTAATTCCCTGCTGGCCCGGGCGTAGGCGGGCCAGTTGCGCCTGACAGGACGGAAGGGCGAGCTCATTTCGGGGATTAGCTCGCTCGTGCATCGGCGGAACGGCACGTCACGGGTCTGCCGGAAGGAGAAAGTGCAAATGCGAATTTTGAGGAAATGCATTGGGATCCTGGGTGTTATCCTGCTGCTGGGCATACGTGCCAGCGCTCAATTTGACACGGGCCGGATCACAGGAACCATCTACGACCCGAGCGGTGCCGTTATCCCTGGGGCCACCGTGACCATCAGGAATGTTGGCACAGGCATTACGACAACGGTGCACTCGAATTCCTCCGGAGGTTTTGTGGTCTCCGCACTTCCTTTCGGGGATTACGTCGTGACGGCCACGGCCCCGGGCTTTGGGATGGCAACCAGCCAGCCGCTGGTCCTCAACGTCGCCTCTGTAATCAACATTGTGCTCAGACTCCCTCTGAAAACGGGCGTTCAATCGGTGACGGTTACGGGAACCCCCACGGCCATCAATACCAGCAACAGCACGGCGGCATCCCGGTTGGATTCCTACCAGATTGCTAACCTGCCCATCAACGGCAGAGACGTCAGCGATTTCTTGGAGATCGCGCCTGGCTCGGTGGGATCAACCGGCTTCTTTGAAGGCAGCATCAACGGCCAAGAAAATATTTTCACCGGCTTGAACGTCACCGTCGACGGCCAGAATGCCACACGCGGCGACATCAACGGTTTTCTGGATACGGAAGGCCAAGAGCAGGCCCACATCACTCGGGCGAGCCTGGCAAGTATCCAGGAGATTGATTTCGAGAACGGAGGTTACAGCGCGGAGGTCGGGTACTCGTTAGGTCCGCAAATGAATATCATCACGAAATCGGGAACCAACTCGTACCACGGCGAACTTTTTGAATTCCTTCGAAATGACGCCTTGGATGCGCGGGATTTCTTCCAGAACACGTTGGCCAACCCCAAAGCGCCCTTGCGGCTCAATGACTTCGGCGGCAATCTTGGGGGACCCATCCTCCGTCACAAGCTCTTCTTTTTCGTCAACTACGAAGGCATTCGCCAGCACATCACCAACATCAACTCGCTCTACGAAATTCCGAGCGCCTATGTCCGTTCGAAGTTCGTTCCCGCCATGCAGCCGGTGTTGGCCCAAATGGCTCCGCTCCCACCTCATCCGACGTGCGCGCTTTCCCAATCCGCCGGGGGACCGTGCCTGCTCGTGTATGACCCCGCCGCTCTGCCCAATACCGACACCGAAAACACAGGGTCCATCCGCATTGACGATAATCTATCGGCAAACGACCATTTGATGGCGCGGTATAACATCAACGACTCTTTGACCCGTGACACCTACGGTCTCAACGAGGGTCAGGTCTCGCCCCAAGCCCTGCGAACCCAACTGGGTAAGGTTGACTGGACGCACATCTTCAGCCCGACACTGCTTAACCAGTTCAGTGTCGCCGTCAGCCGATTCTACTCGGACACGAACTCCGACACACCCACCCCTCTGGTCGGTTTTTCGGGCTTTTTCACCAACCTCGGCGCCCTCCCCGGACCGAACACGTTCAACCAGGTCACTCCGTTTACCATTCTCGAAGCATTTGACAACGTCACCAAGACTTTCGGATCCCAGACCTTGAAGTTCGGGACGCAGATTCGTGTGAATCGCCTGAATGAATGGCTGCGGCCGCAGCAAACTTATCAATTCGCCAGCTTCTCCGACCTCGAGAACGACAATCCGTTTGTTTTGTCAAAGATCGGCTTTCCCGGTTTTTTGGGTATTCGGGATTCCAATTGGAGCTTTTACGTGCAGGACGATTGGAAGGTTCGGCCGAACCTTACCCTCAATCTCGGCCTACGCTACGACTACAACACCGTCTGGAGCGAAGAGCACAACCGGGAGCAGAACTTTGACTTTGCCACTCAGTCGTTTCTTCCGGCCAATCAGCCGGCCTATGATGCGCCCAAAAACGATTTTGCGCCGCGGGTTGGGTTCGCCTGGGACCCCACGGGCAAGGGGAAGACCGTCATCCATGGATACGGCGGCATCTTTTACATGCCGATGCAGTTCGGCTTTGGGCTAACGACCAACGTTCCCGCGTACTCGAACTACAACGTGAACGTTTTTCAAGCTATCTTTGCGAATCCTCCTTTCTCGATTGCCTATCCGTCGCCGAATCCGCCCCTGCCTCCCGGGACACAAAACGTGAGCATCTTCCCGCGTCACCCCGAGGACCCCTACTCGATCAATTGGCTTTTTGGCATTCAGCGCCAGTTGGCGCGCGGCACCGTGCTAACAGTAAACTACACCGGCAACGGCGACCGGCACATGCAGGCGGGCGTGGACTTTGCGGCCGTGAATCTAAACCCGGCGAATGTCTTCACTGGCGCACGGCCGCTCTCTGGCTTCGCCAATGAGAACCTCGACGCTGACGCTCTCAATTCCAGTTACAACGCCCTGCAGGTTGAATTGAAAAGGAACATCGGGAAGCTGGACCTCGAAGCGAACTACACGTGGTCGCACGAGATTGACGACATGGTCAATGTTTTTTCGGGTTGGTCCGACCCCTTCAATCCCGCGCTCGATCGCGGCAGCGGCGATTGGGATGTGCGCCACAATTTCACGGCGAGCGCCGTCTATAGCCTGCCAAGCCCGGCAGCCTCTCGCTCGCTCGTGCGCGGGATTGTGGATGGATGGCAAACGTCCAGTATTTTTCAGGCCCGGACCGGCCTTCCGGTAAACGTGCAACTGATTAGCGGATTTTTTGGCATCCCGGTCCGACCCGATTACGTGTCGGGTCAGCCCGTGTTGCTCTCGAACCGTAGTTGGCCGAATTCCAGTTACAACATCAACGCCTTCGCGGTCGAACCCAACTACAATGGCTCGTGGGGCACCGTCACGCAAACGGTCGGACGCAATTCCGTACGCGGCCCCGGCTTCTTCCAGTGGGATTTCTCCATGATGAAAAACTTCCGCATCCGAGAGAAGACAACCTTGCAATTCCGCGCGGACTTTTTCAACATTCTGAACCATCCGAATTTTGGTCAACCTGATGGCGGCATCTGCACGGCCGTCGCGCCGGCGACGGCGACGTCGCCGGCAAGCTGCACGCCCAACCCCAATTTCGGCAGGGTGGGCCAAACCATCGCGGATGAGCTTGGAAGCCAGATCGGAACGGGCACGGCGCGGCAGATTCAATTTGCGCTGACCTTGGTCTTTTGAGGCATGGCTGCTCTCGACAGGAGCTTGCGCGCAGTGGCGGTCGCTGTGCTAGAGCTGTCCTTTCTGAGCGCACTCGCCGCTGCCGGATATTCTGATCCCCGGCCTAAAGGTTTGCCTCTCCTTCCTCCTGCTTCTTGGTTTACGTATCAACAAGGCTGGCTTGGCGGCGATGGAGCTTATTCGGTGCCGCTGGCAAGGAACCGCAGCCTTTGGCTTTTTGGCGATACGTTCGTTGGCCCCGCCGGAGCCGCGTCGCGCAAACAGGCAACAGGGTTCATCCACAACTCGATTGCTCTCTCGACTTGTCCACAACCGCAGCGCTGTACCTTCCAATATTATTGGACAGGGATGGGCACCTCAACCCCGGGGCCGATGTTTTCTACCGGCACAACCGATTGGTTTTGGCCTTTAGACGGCTTTGTTTATAACGGCACCCTCTACTTGGCGCTGATGCAAATGCATGCAACAGGAGCAGGAGGCGCCTTTGGATTTGCGTATCGCGGCGTTCAACTGGCTTCGGTGCGGAATTACACCGCGGCCCCCAGCCGATGGTTGATAACCTACCAAAAAATCAATAAGGGAGCGGCAGCGATTCCCGGCGTGTCAATCATCGTTCGGCAAGGTCCCCACGGTAATCCTGACCCTGCCAATCCACAAGGAGCCCGCTACGCCTACTTCTTCACGCTGGTCGGTGACGCCACCACGACCATGCATCTCGGCTTGCTTCGCCTGCCGCTAGACCAACTCCGAGATGCGGCGAGGCCGGGAAATGCCAATTGGGACTACCTTAAGTCGAACCAAACTTGGGCACCCTGGCCGAGCACTGAGTCGGCCCTGCCCGCCGACAGCGCCGTCGTGCTCAAACCCGGCGCGACCGAGATGACGGTTCGCTACCACCCCGCGACCCATCAGTGGATAGCCGTGTTTCCGGTCGGCTTAGACAAGGCAGCTTATTACGCACTTTCGCCTTCCATGATGGGCCCCTGGAAGCCGCCTGAAAAACTCTATGGCTATCCTGAGATGCGACCCTCGAATCCCAATTACACGCCGCATGTGTTCTGTTACGCGGCCAAAGAGCATATTGAGTTTGAAACGCCTGGGCAGCTCCTTTTTACGTACGTGTGCAATTCCACGCGGGAGGAAGAAATCATTAACAATATGCGTCTCTATCATCCCGTCGTGGTTACGCTTCCGCTACCTGACAAATGAAGGGATCACAACTGGTGAAAAGTTGCAAAAGCAAGCGCAAGGATGGTCCTGCCACTCCCATGAGTCGAAGGTCATTCCTCGAATTGGGAGCGGCGGGTGCAATCCTGCCGAGGGTGGCCTCTGCGGCTTCGGGTGCGCGGACCGGGCAGATCAGGCCAGACATTCCAAGCCTTGCCGACCTGGCGAGTGATGAGTTCACGCACCGCTTTATTACCCTTTACGCGGTGGCTGCGGCTCAGAACGAGTGGGGGTATCTGAAAGTAACTAAATCGGTTGCGGGAATCACGAGCATCTCTTTCCCCCCGTTTGCTTGCTGCGGAGTGCCCACGATGCCCTGGAGCCCGGGATTCCTTTTGACCTGTGAGATCTTTCTTAACGGGCGGATTTTAATGGCCCATGAGGGCGGAGAGCGCGTCACGTACAAGTGGTTCCCGCATCGTATCGTTCGCCAATGCCGCGCGCAGGGCTTGCTCTTTACGACGCAGACCTTCATGCCCTCCCGGCAGCGGGCCGCGGCGGAAGAAATCAAGGTAACAAATGAGAGCGGGGAGCGACGCAATATCACGCTTGCCTTTGACCTGCGAGCGGGGGTCACCTTCCAAAAAGACAAGCCGTGGTTTGTAGATTCACCGGCCGAAGCCGACAATCGCCGCACGTGGGAACCCTCGCACGGTTGCCTTATTTTTGAAGCGCAACACAGTCGGGCCGTTGCGGTGCAGGGGCTGGTCCCTCGGCCGGTTCGTTGCCAAGACGGTCGTATGCTGGTTTGCGAATTTTCGCTCGGTCCCGGAGAATCCAAGGTTCTTCAATATCTGAACGTCATAGATGACGAACCACGTTCAGCCCTCGAATCTTACAGCCGCGGCCAAGCCGGCTTCGGCAGTCTCCTCAAACAAAACGAAGACACCTTTTCGAGCCTGATTCGTTCCGCTTTTACGCCGGGGAATTCCGACTTTTCCGGTCACCTTCCTCAACTCCACACGCGCGATGAATCGCTGTGGAAGCTCTATTACACCGGCTTTACCAATCTGCTGGCCGCGCGCCGCGCTTCTCCCGATTCGAGCTACGGAACAACTTACCTGACGCTGGCGGGGCAGGTGTTGCCCACGCTCAGTTTTCCGT
>JAKASC010000156.1 GCA_021828245.1 Acidobacteriota bacterium | reverse complement strand
GGGGCTTTCGGCGCGCGCTCACGACCGCATTCTCAAGGTTTCGCGAACCATCGCCGACCTGGCGGGGGTGGAAGAAATATCTGCCGAGCACATTTCGGAAGCCATTCAGTACCGTTCGCTCGACCGAAATTACTGGGCGTAATCCCATCAAGCTGACACGGACGCTCGAACGGCAAGGAAGCGGCGTCTCGTTTTACGATATAATGTCGGGTGAAGGCTGAGCGAAGCTGCCTGCCCTGTTTCGGCAAGCGATGGGTTCCAAGAGAGAGGGAGGTCCTCCGTGGCTGTGCGAATGGTGCAATGCGTGAAATTCGGTCGTGAACTTCCTGGGCTCGAGGAGCCTCCCTGGCCGGGCGAGTTGGGCGAGCGGATTTATCAAAACGTCTCGCAAGAAGCCTGGAAGCTGTGGCTCGAACACCTCAAGATGATTATTAACGAGTATCGCCTCAATCCTTCCACCAAAGAGGCGCAAGAACTGATCGCCAGCCAAATGGAGCAGTTTTTCTTTGGCGAGGGCGCCGCGCTTCCCCCCGGTTACGTTCCCCCACGGAAAAAAGGCTGAACGGTGCGGCCCGCCAGGATCCTCCGCGCAGCCCGGCCGCTAGAGCGTAACGTGGCGAACCGCTTCGTCGCGCGGCGGAGCGAGAGCGCAGCGTTCTCTGCCGTGAACGCATCGTTTCAAATGACCGCGAGCGCGGGCGTTACGACGAAGCGAAGTTGCGCCTGAGCCTGGCGTAGAGCCTGCTCAACGAATTCCGGTGAATCGCCGCGTGCAAAAATGAACCCCGGATAGCTGGAGCCTTCCGGCCAAGGCACCAGCTTATCGGCGGGCCGCGAGGTGAGAATGATTTCCTCGATTCCGGCAAGGGCCTTGGCTTCCTCGACTCCTTCCACCCGTTCCAGAATTCCCTCTTCCAACACCGGAATCATCATCACGCCGGAGGCGGCGGCTTCGCGCTCGGCATCGTGAACATCTTCGTCGAGCGCCAGGCGGATGAGTAATTCTTCCAGCGTCAGGGAGCGGTCGAACTTTGCCGACTGCAGGCGCAAGGCGCGGGCGCAAAGGCCGCCAATCGGCCGCGCGGCGACTTCGAGGATCCAGGCGCCCCGCGCGTTCAGCCGAACTTCCGCGTGTACCGGACCGTGGTCGAGGCCGAGCGCCCACGCGGCACCCGCCAGCGTGTCTGCTATCTTCTGCTGCGCGGCCAAGCTCAGCCGCGACGGGGTCACGTAGATGGTTTCCGCAAACGTGGGGCCCTCAAGCGGGTCGGGCTTGTCAAAAATAGCCAAAAGCCGCAATCGCCCGTGCTCAACCACAGCCTCGATGGCAAACTCTTCGCCCTCAATATATTCCTCAACTTGGATAAAGCAATGCGCTGGTTGCCGTGAAACCCGCACTTCAGGGGAGCTAAGGAGCTTGCGGATGCGGTCGAACGCCCTGATGAATTGTTCGGGATTATCGGCGCGAATCACTCCGCGGCTGGCCGAAAGCGCCAACGGTTTCAGCACGCAGGGATAACCGACGGGCGGAGAACCCGATGACAGGAGGTCGCGCGGGTTGGCGTCTCCTGGATAACGGATAAAAGCCGGAATCTTCAATCCGGCTTCGGCGAGTCGGCAGCGAGAGAGGTATTTGTCCCGGCAGGTGTCGGCAGCATGCGGCGAATGGAACGGCAATCCTAGGGCGCGGGCGGCACGAGCCGCCGTCGGCGGCGTGCAATCGCCTAGGGCCACGATGCCCGCCAGGGGAACGCCCCGGGTGAAGTCCACAATTTTGGCGGCCGATTCATCAGGATTTTCAAATTTGAGCGGTAGCGCGCCATCGCGCCAGGGATCCGCCAAGCGATGACAACGATCCGACCCCAAAACCACACTCACGCCGGTCTTTTGGGCCGCTTCTACAAATTGACGGGTTTGGTAGCCGGTGGTGGTGGTGAGCAGCAGCAAGCTGCCGCGCTTGCCCCGCTCAGAGAGTCCGAACGAGATTTCCTCTCTCACGTGCGTCATCTGCTTAGACCTGGGCTTCCGCTGGTTGTGAGGGAGCCAACTGGCTCCCGGTCGGTTCCGCTCAGCAGTACCACGGCTCGGTTAAGTATGGGACAGCGGCCAGCGCCACGCGGTCGCGGGTGTCGGGCAAGGGCGGTGCGGAGAGGCCCAGAGCGCCGTGTGCACACAGCCACACGTGCTCGAAGATTTCCCCTCGGCTGAGATTTCGCTCCACTCCTCTGAGAACGGTCTCGAGCACCTCCTGGCCCAAGGCGTCCACGCGCGGGTCGGGATGCGCCCACGGATAGACGAGCGCAGACTCATCGAAAGGCCCGACGACGTTCCGAATCTCTTGAAGCTCCAACAGGCGCGAACCGGCGGGAATCAGCAGCCGAATCGCCAATTGAATGGGCGCCACTTGCTCAATGAGACCCAGCTCGGCGAGGCGCGCGAGCAGGGTTCGGTAACCGTCCAAGGTGGTCCATGGGTTGAAGGCTACAAAGGTCGGCGCTAACGTCAAGCCGGCCTCTCGGCACAGGATCACGGCGGCGGCAAAGTCGGCGTAGGTGTGGCCTTTCGCAAGCTTGCGGAGAACTTCATCTTCCACGGACTCGGCCGCGCTGGTGATGAACACGCAGCCGGTTTCGCGCAATGTCCGAAGATGTTCGGCATGGCGGAGCAAATGCTCGATTTTGATGGTGACGTCGTAAGTTAGCTTCGGGAACTCCTGGTGCAGCGACTGGACCAATCGGATGGCATGACGAATTCCATTAAAGAAATCGGGATCGCCAAAAGTAATGTGCTCGGCGCCGACGGCGACCTGCCGGCGGATATCTTCCAACACCACCTCGGGCTGGATGATTCGAAACACGCCGTGATAGACGGGCACAATCGGACAATGGCGGCAAAGATGCTTGCAGCCTCGACTGGCCTCGGTGTAACCGGTGATGCGGAATGAGCCGTCGGGGTAAATCAGCCGGGCGTATTGGGCAAGCGGCGGAAGGTCCTGGCGGTCTGGCGGTAGGAAGGCTTGACGCGCAAGAGAAATCACCGGCTCCCTCTGATCGGAGGGTTCGCTGCGGGCCAACCGCTCGACCGCGGAGAGCAAGCCCGCTTCAAACTCGCCGCCCAAAATGATTTCCGCCCCAAGCCGGCGCAGATACGCCTCGTTGACCGGCGCATAGAGACCATAAAAGCAGAGGTGGGCGTGGGAATTCAGCTTGCGAATGCGCGGCAACACCTCCAGCGCCAGCCGCGTGGCGGTGTGCATGGGAATGTAAAAGGCAATGAAGTCGGCGCACGCCACAGCTTGCTCGGCCAAGGGCTGGCGCGAAAGATCGAGGCAGGTAACCGACGCTCCCGCTCGGGTCAGCCACGCCCGCGGCGAGGCTAAGCCCCACGGCTGTCGCCCCAGCTCATAGGTCGAAATGAGAAGAACCTTCATTGGCCTCGATTCCATGATAGGCGTTCGTTTCCTCCCACTCGTTTATCTATCATAACAGACCGGCGGTTTGGCCCTCGAAAGGAGTCTCTGGGGCTAAGCTCCATCCGGGCTCGACCGCCGTCGCAGAAAGGCGTGTTGGCGTCATTGACAACGGGAAGCCGCCTCGCTAGGCTCATGGAGCAAGTCGAGCAAGTGCGAAGCTATCGGGAGGTGAGCATGAAGAAGAGTCGGTGGCAACGATGGGCGGTCCTGGGCGGATTGTTGGCCGTCATGGGCGCCGTGATGGTCGTGTGGCGAAGCCCGCTATGGGCCGCTGAAGGGATGTGGACGTTTGATAATCCCCCGCTCCAACAATGGAAAGCCCGGTATGATTTTGTGCCGACCCAGGCCTGGCTGAATCATGTCCGTCTTTCGAGTCTGCGCTTTAATAACGGCGGCTCGGGTTCGTTTGTGAGCCCGCACGGACTGGTCTTGACCAACCACCACATTGCGCTGAGCGAGTTGCAGAAGCTTTCGACGGCGCAGCACAACTACGTCCAGGAAGGCTTTTACGCACCCACCGAAGCTCAAGAGTTGAAGTGCCCGGGCTTGGAGGTGGACCAATTGGTCTCGATGGAGAATGTGACCGCGAAGGTTCAGGGGGCAGTCAAGCCCGGCATGAGCGATGTGCAAGCCCTCCAAGCCCGGCGCGCTGAAATTGCCGCCATCGAGCGCCAAAGTTTGAAAGCGACGGGTCTGCGCTCCGATGTGGTCACGCTTTACGACGGAGGCGAATACTGGCTCTACCGCTACAAAAAATATACGGACATTCGCTTGGTGTTCGACCCCGGCCAGCAGATTGCCTTTTTCGGCGGCAGTTGGGACAACTTCACCTACCCGCGTTACGACCTCGACTTTGCCGTTTTCCGCCTCTACGAGCACGGCAAGCCGGTGGATAGCAGCGCCGATTACTTCCATTGGAGCCGCCGAGGCGCCCAGCCAGGCCAGTTGGTTTTTGTCTCCGGCAATCCGGGCCGGACGGACCGCGAAGATACGGTGGCGCAACTCAAGTTGCTGCGCGACCAAATCTTTCCGCTGGACCTTGCATCGCTCAAAAGCCATCGAGCGGCGCTGGAACACTATTCTGCCGCGGGTCCGGAGCAAGCCCGCGAGGCGAGCGAGATGATCTTTTTCATTGACAACTCTATTAAAGCGCTGACGGGCATGGAGAAGGGATTAAAAGACCCGGAATTGATGGCGCTCAAGGAGCGGCAGGAAGCGGCGTTCAAGGCTCGCGTGGCAGCCAATCCTGCCTGGGAGACAGCCTACGGAAACGCTTGGGCTCAGATTGCGCAAGCCGAAAAGGAATATGCTGCCCACCTGAAACAGCTTCGATTCCGCTCCTTGGAATTTTCGCCTTTGGCCGAGCAAGCTCTGACCATCGCCTTGTATGTCCAACAAATCCGCAAGCCGGACGCCGACCGGCTGCCTGGCTTTCATGACGCCCAACTTCCTTCCCTGCGGTTCCGGCTTTTGTCGCCGGCGCCCGTTTATCCGAAAATGGAGGAGGCGCTGTTGGCGGATACGCTGTCGGAATCGCTGGCCGAGCTTGGCCCCAACGATCCTTTTGTCCATGCGGCTCTCGAAGGCCAATCGCCCGAAGAGGCGGCAAAACACGCCATCCAGGGAACCCAACTCGCCAGCGTGGCCTTCCGAAAATCTCTGCTTTCAGGCGGCGAGGCCGCCGTCGCTGCCTCCAAAGACCCGCTCATCGTGTTCGTTCGCCGGCTGCTGCCCTTCGTTCTACAAGAACAAAAATGGTATGACGACCACGTGGACAGCATTGTGACGGCCGCGGGACAAAAGCTCGGCCAGGCTCGATTTGCCGTGTATGGGAAAAGCGTTTATCCGGACGCGACCTTCACCCTTCGCCTAGCCTACGGGACGGTGAAAGGCTATCCCATGAACGGCACGATCGCCCCTCCCTTTACCACCTTCTACGGGCTCTATGACCGCGCCTACAGCTTTGGACTGAAGCACCCCTTCAACCTCCCACAGCGATTTCTTCAGGCAAAACGCCGCCTGAAACTCTCAACCCCTTACGACTTCGTGAGCACCTGCGACATCATTGGCGGCAATTCCGGTTCGCCGGTCATCAATCGGCGGGGCAATCTCGTGGGACTGATTTTTGACGGGGACATTGAGAGCCTACCAGGCGACTTTGTCTATGATGAGAAGCAAAACCGCGCCGTCGCCGTGGATACGACGGCCATCATTGAAGCTCTGCGCCACGTCTATCATGCCGATGCGCTGGCTAACGAACTGGAAGGACAAAGGGCTAACACCTCGCCATAAGACATCAGGAGGCGTGGATTCCGCCTCTTAGTCCGCGTGGACGAGGGACTTTACGTAGCCGCCGTGCCGGCAACGTCACGAAGCACGGTCTTCCCTTGCCCCGCCCGCGTCGGCTCAAGGTTGCTGTCGTTGCCGGATGGCACGTTTCCCCCTATAAT
>JAKASC010000155.1 GCA_021828245.1 Acidobacteriota bacterium | reverse complement strand
AAGCCGCCGGCAAGAATTGGTCGGCGTTGACGAAGTAATCGGTCGAGTTGAGCTTTGAGCCGTTCCACATCTCCATCAAGCTGCCATGAAATTGGTTGGTGCCGGAATTGGTGACATAATTAACTTGTGCCGCTCCTAAATGCCCCGTGTCGGCCGCGTAAGTGAGCGTGCTGACGGAGACTTCCTTCATCGCCCCCAGGCCGAGTTGCAAGTTCGTCGCCCCGGAGTTGTTGAGGTTCAGGAAAGGATCGTTGGCGTTTAGGCCGTCAATCGTGAAGTTGTTCGAGGTGGCCGGAAGGCCGTTCACTTCCACGTTCCCGTAACCGGCTCCCGTGCTCATGTTGGCGCCAGGAACAAAGTTCATCTCATAGCTCAAGTCCATTCCTGGGTTCGGAATTGAGTCCAGTTGCTGTTTAGAGAGCGTAACGGTCGTGTTGGGATTGTTGGTGTGGATCAAGGCTGGAGCGGCGGTCACTTCAACCGTTTGCGTCGCCTCGCCAACTCGCAGGGTCACGTTGACGGCTGCCGTCGCGTTCACGCGAACCGAAATCGGCCCCACGTCCTTAGCCGCAAATCCCTTTGCCGCTACGTGAACCTTATACGGGCCCGGCGTCAGCAGGTCAACCAAGTAAGCGCCGTCGCTGCCCGTCGTGACGATGCGCACCGCGCCCGTGGCGATGCTCGTCACTCTTACGGTGGCGCCTGGTATGACTGCGCCGCTCGGATCTGTTACTACGCCGCTGATCGCTCCAGTCGTCCAAGTTTGCGCCTGAGCCACCTTGGAGCACAAGGGCAAAGAAAGAACAGCCCCGATGACTGCAACACCTAGCAAACTTTTGCTGCTACAAAGCCGCTTGAGAAACATGGTATCTTCTCCTCCAAGCGTATTTTTCGCGTTTCGATTCCGCCCCGCGACCGCGCGGCGCGATGCCTTGATTCTTGAACTCCTACACCTAACTTCATGCAATGTCAAGACCTTTTACAGCTTTTCACCAACGTGCCGATTCGTGCTTCCGTATAAGGTGCGACTCCAAATCCGATACTTCCCCTGCGTAGCCCTCGGAAAAGCTAACACTGCCGGCTTCGTTTACAGCAACTTGCGTTCCGAAGCACGAAGCCCTATTCGGAAGAGCCAATCTATTGAAAAAAAACGGCATATATTGTTTTTTGCCTTTATAAAAACCCATCGAGTACAGTTTTTTGTATTTAGCTTGTCGAATGATATGAATTGTCATAGATGATTTCGGCCGCGAATTTCCCGCCTCAGCCGCGTTCCAGGTTAGGTTTAGTGAGAGGTAGAGCCACCTGTGCTAAAGTCTAGTTATGCCCATGAATTCGGTGAAGGTGACCAGCCGCGGGATTGAGCGCTTGCGGGCCGGCCACGTGTGGATTTACCGCAGCGACGTGGTGGCGGCGGGAGGGACGGCGCCCGGGACGATGGTCTGTATTCGTGACGCCAAGGGGCGCTGTCACGGCCAGGCACTCTATAGCAATCAATCGCAGATTGCCCTACGTCTGCTGAGCCGAAATTGCCGGCCCATGGATAAGGCGTTTTTCGCCGAGCGCATCCGCGCCGCCGAAACTTATCGCCGCCTCGTGGTTCAAGACTCCTCGGCCTACCGCCTCATTGCGAGCGAAGGCGATTTTTTGCCCTCGCTCATTATTGACCGCTACGACGACTGCTTCTCCATCCAAACCCTCAGCCAAGGCATGGAAACCCTAAAGCCCGTGTTCGTCGAAATTTTGCAAGAGCAGTTCTCGCCGCGTGTGATTGTGGAGAGAAACGACGTCGCCGTGCGGTCGCTCGAGGGATTGGCAGAGCAAAAGGGCGTGCTGGCCGGCGAGTTGCCGAGCGAGGTGGTGGTCAGTATGAATGGAATGAAGTTTGCCTTTGACTTGATGGGCGGGCAGAAGACGGGCGGTTTTTTGGACCAGCGGGAAAACCATGCTGCCGCGCGCTTGTACGCCCACGGCCGGGCGCTCGATGCTTTTGCCTACACCGGAGGTTTTGCTGTGACCATCGCGCCTCGCTGCGAGTGGGTGCTCGGCGTGGAGATTTCCGAAACCGCGTTGGAGCTAGCGCGGCGCAATCAGGCGTTGAACGGACTGAGCAACATCGAATGGCGCGCCGCCAACTGTTTTGATTTTTTGAAAGCGGCCGACCAGGCGCGCGAGCGCTTTGACACCGTGATCTTGGATCCGCCGCCCTTCGCGCGCGCCAAATCCAACGTGGATTCAGCGTTGCGAGGCTACAAGGAACTGAATCTGCGCGCCTTAAAGCTGCTGAACGCGGGAGGCTGCTTGGTAACATGTTCGTGCTCATTCCATGTCACGGAATCCGATTTTCTTTCGGTCCTGGCGGACGCATCGCTTGATGCGCACCGCCAAGTCACCATCGTGGAGCGCCGCACGCAAGCCCGCGACCATCCGATTCTGCTGACGGTGCCGGAAACCCATTACCTGAAATGTCTCATCTTACGAGTGACATGAGTTCGGAAACTCAGGCTGGTGTCATCTGCCATGCTCGACGGAGGAGGGCGCGAAGCGCGCGGCGACGCGCTCCCGTGCTGGTCGCCGGGCTGTTGACGTTAGCCGGTTGGGTTGCGAGCCATGCTGCGGCCGTCGCGCCGGCGAAGAGCCCGCTGAAGCTGCGTCTTAGTCTGCTGAACGCCTCGGTCACGGAGCCGTATCCGGCACGCGCCAAACTAGAATTCCAAAACACCGGCTCGCAAACCCTGTGGCTTTATCGGCCTATACAAACTCCAGAAAGAAAAACCTGGCGAGCGGAACTGGAAGGCGGGTCGAGGCTGGTGCTCAAGCTCGCGCCGCTGAAACGTCCTCCGATAAAAGCCACCCCTGGGCGGAGTTGCCTGCTGAACAGCGTGGGCTATTCGCATCCTGAGCTGATACCCGTCCCGCCCGGCGGCGAGGTAACACAAGTCGTTTTGCTGCACTTGTCGCCTGTAGGAATAGAGAGCTTGGGGCGACGAAAACGTTTTTGGGGAACGTATCGTTTGTCCGTGGTTTATCGCGCCAATTTCCCCGACCAAGCCCAGTTCGCGCGCGCCACGGGAGCGGAGCTTTGGACCGGCGAAATTCATAGCAATACGGTGACGGTCGGGCTCGCGCCGAGCCGAGGGAAAGGAACCATCGAGGGATCGGTCCTCAGTTCGGTTGTCCAGCCGCTTCCTTATCATCGGGTGACGCTGAGCACAGCCCACGAAGAACCCTTGGAAGAAATCCTCACCGACGCGGGTGGACAGTTTGCCTTCCGTCATCTGCCGTGGGGGCTTTATTGGGCCTTCGCCAGCGGGCAGGACGGTCGGACGGAAAATCGCGTTTACCGCCATGCCGTGCTCAAGCCCTCCACGCCCCGGGCGCGGCTGCACCTGATGCTGATTCCGAAGCATGCCTATAACACCAAACGCCTTCTCCACAAGCCTGTGCTGTTGCGCGTGGTGAATGCTTCCGGCCAACCACTCGGGGGTATTCACATTGAGGATCTGTTTGCCAACGGGCGAGTGGTCGAAAAGCTTCAGAGCCAAACAGCGCCAGATGGCACGGCGGTGTTGTCCCTTATTCCGGGGCGGAATTTCATCACCTTGCGCCGGCGCGGCTGCCACAGCGAAGAACGTCTGGCCGATGTTGCCTACCACGGCAGGGTGAGCGGTTATCAGTATAAATTCCGCTGCCGGAAGAAATAACCTCGCGGTCCGGCTGCGCCGGCGGCCCAATGCACCACCCGGGTGAAGCGAACCGACAAGCGGCGGGAAAACTTCCCAAAGTTGGCGCGGAACCAAGCTTCCACCGAAGAGTGCGGAAGCAGCACGCTCCGGCTAAGGCTCGATCCCGATGAGAATCAGCGGCACCGCGGGAACTCCCCTGCCTTGTCGCGCCAAGTCGTAGAGCGCACCTTCGTAGTAACCTGGGCCCGAGGACATCTGTTCCTGCATGGTTTTCATCGGGAGCACCTCGATTCCCAGGTCAATTGCGTCTCCGACGAAGAGAGCGCAGGCTAACTTAGAGGTCTCTCCAAAGCATGCGCACATCCCCCTGAAGCAAAGGAACCTCGCTCCCCAAAATACTCGATATCTCGGCGCTTGTCCAGAGGAAAGTGGTAGCGGAGCGCTTCGAGCGGCCACACAGAAGGCTAGCTGGAGCCTGCCCTATTTGAGCGATTCCATCACTTCATCGAGAACCGCGCGCGGCGGGCGGACCTTTGCTTCCGGCAGGGTGGCCAGCGGCTGGTCCACAAGATTCAGCAGGTCAATAAAGCTCGGCGCCTTGGGATTCACATAGAGCAGCCCGGTGACGACCGTCCCCTTGTCGTGGGATTCGGTCAGCAGTTCGAGGGCGCGGCTCTTCGACGAGGGGTCGTAATCGCTTGCGAGCTTTTTCAGCAGGAGGCGCGAGCCGTCGTGAAGAGTGACTTCTGTCGTCGTGCCGGGGTCGTAATCCACCGTGATGTCGGAGAAGAAAGGAACAAAGTCAAGTTCGGCGAGCGGGTCGTCGTGCTCCTGCACGTAGCTGTAGCTTTTGGTCGAGCCTTCGTGGTCATTGAAGGTGACGCAGGGGGAGATGACGTCGAGCAGGGCCGTTCCGTTGTGAGCGAGCGCCCCTTTCAAAAGCGCGGACAATTGCTTCTTGTCGCCGGAGAACGACCGGGCCACATAGGTGGCGCCGAGCAGAATGGCCAAAGCGCAGGTATCAATCGGCGGCAAATCGTTCACGATGCCATTTTTCAGCTTTGAGCCGAGGTCGGCGGTGGCGGAGAACTGGCCTTTGGTCAGGCCGTAGCAGCCGTTGTCCTCGATGATGTAAATCAAAGGGACGTTGCGGCGCATGAGGTGAACGAACTGGCCGATGCCGATTGAGGCCGTGTCGCCGTCGCCGGAAACCCCCAGGCAAATCAAGTGGCGATTGGCGAACATCGCCCCCGAGGCGACCGAGGGCATGCGTCCGTGAACGGCGTTGAAGCCGTGGGAAGTGGAAAGGAAATAGGCGGGACTTTTCGAGGAGCAGCCGATGCCGCTCATCTTGATGACGCGGTAAGGCTCGACGCCCATCTCGTAGCAGGCCTCGATGATGCGCTCGGAGATGGCATTGTGTCCGCAGCCGGCGCAGAGCGTGCTCGCCGCGCCCTTGTAATCCGCGCGCTCCAGGCCAATCCGATTGATCTTTTTCGCCGGCGCCGGCGGAACGGTGGTCGTAGCCATGTTAGTTTTGCTCCTCCTGGGCAACAATCGAATCGGTGATGCTGCGCGCGTCAATCGGCAGGCCTGTGTAATGCAGCACGCTGCGGAGCTTGCCCACCTCAGCCGCCTCGACTTCCATCCGCAGCAACGACTTCATCTGCGCGTCGCGGTTCTGCTCGACGACGTAAACGCGCCGATGCCGGCGAATGAAGTCAAACACTTCTTCCGTGAAAGGATACGCGCGCACGCGGCAGTATTCCGATTCGATGCCGTATTCTTGGCGCAGTTGGTCCAGACATTCGACCATAGCGCAGTGGCTGCTGCCATAGGCAATGATGCCGATTTCGGCATCCGGAGCGCCGGTGATTTCGGGCTTGGGCACGCGCCGGCTCGCGGTCTCCAATTTCTTCTTGAGCCGATCCATGTTGGCCACGTAATCTTCCGGCCGCTCGCTGTATTGCGCTTTCGCGTTGTGCCCGGAACCGCGGGCGAAATAGCCGGCTTTGGGATGCCGGGCGCCGGGAAGAGTGCGATAGCCGATACCGTCGCCATCTACGTCGCCGTAACGCTCAAACCCGCCCAGCCGGTCGAGGTCTTCGGCGGTCAGCACTTTGCCCCGCGCCATCGGCTTATCGGGATAAGGAAAAGGATCGGCCATCCAGTTGTTCATGCCGAGGTCGAGGTCGCTCATCACAAAGACCGGCGTCTGAAATTCCTCCGCGAGATCAAAAGCTTCCACGCCCATCG
>JAKASC010000154.1 GCA_021828245.1 Acidobacteriota bacterium | reverse complement strand
AAGGCGCTGCGGCTCGCCGAGCAATGGCTGAGGCAGAATTTGATTCATTTTTTCGCCACCGACGCCCACGACCTGAATTACCGCCCGCCCATCCTTTCCGAGTGCTATCAAAAAGTCGCCGAGCTTCGAGGAAAGGAAATCGCCGACTTGCTCCTTTGTGAAAATCCGCGGGCCGTTATCGAAGGGAAACCCTTGCCGCCCGGCCCTCCGCCCGACGAGCCGCCGCCCACCCCGAAGAAAAGTTGGTTTTCATTCTTCCGACGCCGGCATTAGCCGGACGAGCGCGAAGCGCCGGCGCTAAGCGGCAAACCATCAGCCAAATCCGGCGGCGACCCTCGGATAAGAAATTCCGCCTTGTCCGTAAGCTGCGCTCGGAGTGCAAGGCCGCTCCATCCGGCTGCAGCGGGATTACAATTGAGGGAATGTTCGCGCGCAAAATCCGAATCGAAGTGGTGCAAGGCGAGGCCAGTCGGTTGTGTCCGCTCGCGTGGCTTGACAGTTACGCCATGCGGAGCTTCACCGGGCGCTCGGCTTTTGACGAAACGCTGCCGGCGGCCGACGGTCTGCTTGAGGTGAGCTTCCGCGTGAACCTGGAAGCGCTGCGGGCGGATATGGAAGATTGGATGAGCCGCAAGTTTGGCGGTGGAGCGCCGGTTCGCTTGCGGCTCACGGAGCTGCCGGCGTCCTGGTCCAATAACAGCGCCCCAGCGTCCAAAGAATCTTGATTCCGGCGCGGAGGCTGCCCACGAGCGTGCCAGAAATCTTGGAGTGGCCGGCGTGGCGGCGCCGATAACTGACAGGGATTTCGCCCACCTTCAAGCCCAGCTTGGCGGCGCGGGCTTGCATTTCAATATTCCAGCCGAAGGTCGGATCGCGCAATTGCAAGCGCGCCAGGGCGTCGCGGCGGATTACCCGCAACGGGCCTAAATCCGAAAAACGCACGCCCCACAGCAGGCGAATCAGGCGCGTGCTGAGCCAGTTTCCAAAGCGTTGAAGCGGCGTGAGCGAGCCCGGCTCCGACCATCCCAGGGTGCGTGAGCCTATCAACAAATCGAAGGCTCCCGCTTCAAACTCTTGAAGCAGCTTTTTTAAGTCGGCGGGGTCGTCGGACAAATCAGCGTCCATGAAGGCGACGGCGGTCGTCTCGGCGGGAAGCGCCGCAAGCCCGGCCTGACAAGCGCGACCGTAACCGCGGCGCGGCTCCCGAATGACCGTGGCGCCCGCCGCGCTAGCCACCTCAGCCGTTCGATCCGTGCTTCCATTATCCACCACGAGAATCGCCTCAAACAGGCCGGCAGGAACCTGCGCTAAGAGCGTTCCGAGACTTTCAGCCTCATTCAGGGCCGGAATAATTAGCGCAAAGCGATGGCGAGGCGAAAAAGGCACCATGACAGCCATTTGAGTGTGGCGCGTGGAACGCTCTTTTGCAATGGCCCATGTGGCACGGGCGTCTCGCCCGTGCAGCAACACGGCCAAGATGGTCGTTCCACGGTCGCCCAAAGAAGGCGCCGCCCAGCGGCTTCGGCTTGCCGGAACCGAAGGTTGCGCGGGCAGTCGAAAGAGGTGAATAGCTTCCTAAAAGCCTGATAAAATGGGGCGTTCCCGTCAAGCCGACTGATTCGCCAGGCGAGGGAGGATTGCATGAAGGTTGCAGCCGTTCAGATGGACGTAAAGATCCTCGATACCGAGCGGAATCTTTCCACCATCCTTTCCCGGTTTAAGGAGGCGGCGCAGGCTGGGGCGCGGTTGGTGGTGTTTCCAGAATGCGCGCTGACGGGATACTGTTTCAGCAGCCGCTCGGAGGCCTTGGAAGCCGCCGAGACGGTTCCCGGCCCGGCCACGGAGAAGATTCGTGCCGTGGCGAAAAAAGTGGGCGCCACGGCCATCGTGGGAATGCTGGAGCGCATGGGAGACCAGCTTTATAACGCCGCCGCCGTCATCACGCCGGAAGGAACGCTGGGCACGCATCGCAAGGTGCATTTGCTCCATCTGGGCGTGGATCGCTTCGACGATCCCGGCGACACCCCCTTTCCGGTGTTCGAGACGCCTTACGCGAAGGTGGGCATCAACATCTGCTTCGATTGCAGCTTTCCGGAGTCGGGCCGGGTGGTCAAGCTGAAGCACGCGCAAGTGCTGGCCATTCCGACCAACTGGCCGGTCGGCTCGGATTCCTGGCAGCACACGCCCATCGTGCGCGCCACCGAAAACCATCTCTATGTAGTGGCGGCGGATCGCGTCGGCGAGGAGCGCGGCTTTCGCTTCGTCGGCCATTCCCAGATTGTCCACTTTACGGGCGAGGTTTTGGCCGAGGCCGGAGAAACCGAGGAAACCATCCTCTACGGGGAAATTGATCCGATGGCCGCTGACGACAATCGGGTGGTCCGCGTTTCCGGCGAGTACGAGTTTGACCGGCTTGCCGCGCGCCGCCCCGAAATGTACGGCGAAATCACCAAGCGTTCCCGCCGAGCTTGAGCGTCCACACCGGCTCGGTAAGGCCCGCATGGAGCGCGGCGTCAGTTCAAAGGCGATTTGAAGGATGGGTCACAGTCGGCGCAAATGGAATCCGCCGTCCACGTTCATCACTTCACCGGTTGAAAAAGAAAACGTGTCCTGGGCAATACATACCACGGCGCGGCCCACGTCCTCCGGGGTGCCCCAGCGTCGAATCGGAGTGAGCCCCTGGGCGATGAGGCGCTCGTATTTGTCCTGGACGGGAGCCGTCATCTCCGTCTTGATAATGCCGGGCCGAAGCTCATAAACGTAAATCCCGAATTCAGCCAGCCGCGCGGCAAACAGTCGCGTGACCATGGAAAGTCCCGCCTTGCTGACGCAGTAATCGCCCCGATCGGAACTGGCCGTCTCAGCGGAAATGGAAGAGATGTTAATCACCTTCGGCCGGGCGCGCTCGGGAGGAAGTTCGCCCAGCCGGGCAAGCCATAAATTGGCGGTCGCTTGAGTGAGGAAAAATGGGGCTTTGAGGTTGATGGCCATCAGGCGGTCAAAGCTTTCTTCCGTGGCCTGGAGCAAATCCACTCGGGCGGCGGGCGCGACGCCGGCATTATTGACCAGCAAATCGAGCCAGCCACCTTCGCGCATCACGAAACTCAGCAGCCGTTCCCGCTCCTCGGCGCGGGAGATATCCGCTTGATAGAGCAGGCAGGGCGCGTCTGAACCCCGGGGCCGCGCCGCCTCGCACAATCGGAGGCATTCCTCCGCCGCTTCGCGGTGGGCCACGTAGTTGACCACGACGCCGAAGCCGGCGCGCGCCAGCGCCAGAGCGATGCCGCGCCCAATGCCCCGCGAACCTCCGGTGATTAACGCCAACTTCGCTTGCGGGACCATGCTTTTTGAATATACTGAATTTGGCAGTGCGCCGCAGGAAATTCCTGCTCGTGCCGCCCAACCCGCCGAGCCCGGCCGGCATCAAGGGAAACTGAGGGAAGCGGGACCTGCCGAGTCTCGGTTGGGGCAAAAAACAAGGCAGCCACGGAGGTATCTATGAGAAACCATTGGACGCGATGGACGCTGGGCATGGGGTTCGTCCTGGCCCTCGGCTTGCCAGCCGCTTGGGGCGCAACCTTGCAATTGAAAAATGGGAAAATCATTCAGGGCGAGTACATGGGCGGAACGGCCGCCACGGTCAATTTTATGGTCAATGGGCAGATTCTTTCCTATCCCGTGTCGGATATCATGCTGATTGACCTGACCCAAGGCAATGCGGGCGTGGCCACGACGACGGCCCCCGCAACCTCTTCCGCGACGGCTTCCGCCGCCGCACCGGCCACGACCACGGCGCCGACCGATACGGTGACGGTTCCCGCCGGAACCGAATTGTTTGTGCGGATGATTGACAGCATTGACACGACGCGCAACAAGGTGGGCGACAAGTTCCAAGCCAGCTTGGCCCAACCCCTGGTGATCGGCGACCGCATCTTGGTGCCCAAGGATGCATTGGTTTACGGACAAATCGTGCAGGCGCAGGCGGCCGGACGCTACATGGGACGATCCGAACTGCAATTGGAGCTGACCGGCATTGAGGTTAACGGCCAAGTGGTGCCCATCAGCACCAGCGATTATGCGCTGGCGGGCAAATCGCGGGGCAAGCAAACCGCCGAACGGACCGGCATCGGCGCCGGCGCCGGCGCATTGCTGGGAGCGCTCATTGGAGGCGGCAAAGGCGCCCTCGCCGGAGCGGCCATCGGCGGCGGTGGCGCGACAGCCCTCCAGGTGATGACGCACGGCCAGCAGCTTCGCATTCCCAGCGAGACCGAACTCGAGTTCAAGATTGCCCAACCGTTCACCGTCCAGCCAACCTCCTAAGCGGCGCGGGCAGGGCGTCAAACCGGGGTTGGAACTCGGAACAAAGGGATCAGACTATCTCAGAGGTGCAGTACCCTGGCTGAATAACTGAAGATGGGGACCTGTCACGGGCACTAGCGACCGCGACCGCACAGAGGGAGCTTATCTGTTCCTGGCAGACGGACGGCGCGGAGTTGGCGCCGGTTCGCCGTCGCCTACGGGCAGAGGTGAAGAAGCGGCGCGCAGCCGCTCTGCTCTTTTTTCAAGCGCCAACCAAATGAGCGCGGAAAAGGGGAAGTAGGCCGAAACCCCGAACGCTAAAACCCAGCTAACGCCGCTGTTCAAAAGATGGAGGGTGTCCATGGAATCTCCCCGGCCGCGCCTTTTCTTAACGCGCGCCCACGCCTGCTCGAAAGCGCTTCGTCACCCAGCATTGAAACCCCGCCGGAATAAGCTCGCAATGGTACGAAAGTACTACAAGCCATTTCAAAACCCGGCTCAATAAGGGGCGTTGAAGTAGTTATGGGTTGTGGAGGAGAATCGTGAGCGTCCGCTGCGCCAGTCCGTAGCCGCGACGCTGGTTTGCGTGGCACGGGCGTCCCGCCCGTGCAGGAACACGGCCAAGATGACCGTGCCACCGTCGCCCAACCCACCCGCGACGGGCACCACGCCGTCACGGCCACCAAGGCCGCTAGCATGGCAAGCAACTTAATTGAGCATCACGGCAGCGCGCCCCATCCTTGAGCCTCACCGATTCTTCCTAGGAAAGTGTTTCAGGGTGAAGATCAACCCCATGATGACAAGAAGAATTCCCCACCAAACCGGGGGGTGAAGGTTCGCCAGCACCGTATGCGGCGGATGCGACCACTCCCTGACCCCTTCGATGAAGATCAAGATGCCGTAAACCAGAAGTAGCATCCCCACAAAGAACCATACGGGAATCATGTGGCGACGCTGAGGCTCGGCATCAGGCGCGTCGCCTGGGTTGCTCTTTGTGGAAGCTGGATTGGTTCGCTCGTCAGGCTTTCCCTCGGCCATCATCTTCTCCCTTTTTGTCAGAATAGGTCTTGCCCCTGCCTCTCGGCGTCACGGCTTACCGGAAAATCCACTGGAGAACGAGGAAGACCACAAAGCAGACTCCGGCCCAGAAAACCGGCCGCCGCACCCAAGGAAGGTTTCCCTCGCTCGGCACCTCTGTCAGGCCCATGACCAGGCCTCGGAGTTCGCCCACCGGCCGAGGTTCGGTGGCCAGGCTCACCGCGACCGTGACCACGACCACGACCACAAACGACCATAGCGCCTGCCACATGTCTTGCGCCAGCGGCTGCGCCTTCGCATAGAAAGTGAACCAGGCGACGCGCGTCGGGCTATTGTGCATCAGCGTAAAAATGGCCACCGAAGAGCTGATGCCCGCCAACAGGCCCCAAAATCCCGCCTGCTTCGTGGCCCGCTTCCATAACATTCCCAGAATGACGGTGCCGAAAAGCGGCGCGATGAAAAACCCGAACAGCGCCTGGACATAATCCATCAGGCTTCCGAAATGGGTCACGATGTAGGCTGCCGCAATGCTGACCAACAATCCGATCATGGTACACCAGCGGCCCATGGCCACGTAGTGCCGGTCGGTGGCGTCTTTTTTGATAAAAGGCCGGTAGAGGTCATAGGTCCACCCCGTG
>JAKASC010000153.1 GCA_021828245.1 Acidobacteriota bacterium | reverse complement strand
TTCCGATCTGGCCACCACTCGCCCTGCGCGACCTGTTACGCTTTCGATTTGCCGGCTCGGCGGGAGGTGGCGACGGGCGCCAGCCCGTCCCCCTCGAGGAAGTCGAGCCGATTGAATCCATTGTGAAACGCTTCTCGACGCAAGCTATGTCGTTGGGAGCGCTCAGCCCGGAAACGCAACACACGCTGGCCATCGCCATGAACCGAATCGGTGGGCGGTCGAACACCGGCGAGGGCGGCGAAGACCCGATCGTGTACGCGGAGCTGATCCACGGCGAATCCGCCGAAAACAAAGTCAAGCAGGTAGCGTCAGCGCGCTTTGGCGTGACGCCGGAATACTTGGCTCGCGCCGAGCAGCTCGAAATCAAAATGGCGCAGGGCTCGAAACCCGGCGAGGGCGGGCAATTGCCGTCGCACAAGGTCACCCCCATGATTGCCCGCGTGCGTCGCGCGGTGGAAGGTATTTCGCTGATTTCGCCGCCGCCTCACCACGATATTTACTCCATCGAGGACCTGGCCCAGCTTATTTACGACCTGCGCGAGGCCAACCCCCGCGCCCAAATTGGCGTCAAGCTGGTCTCGCAAGCCGGGGTGGGGACCGTGGCGTGCGGCGTGGCCAAAGCCAATGCGGATTACGTGCTCATCAGCGGGCACGACGGCGGCACCGGCGCCTCACCGCTCAGCTCCATCAAGAACACCGCTTCACCGTGGGAAATGGGACTCGCCGAGGCGCATCAAGCCTTGGTTGCCAATGGCCTACGCGACCGCGTCCGCTTGCGCGCCGACGGCGGGCTTAAGACGGGACGGGATGTCGTGATGGCCGCGCTCCTCGGCGCGGATGAATTCGGCTTTGGCACGGCGGCGCTGGTGGCTCTGGCTTGCGTGATGGCCCGCCAGTGCCACTTGAACACTTGCCCCGTGGGCGTGGCCACGCAACGCGAGGACTTGCGCCGTAAGTTCCCGAATGAACCGGGTCGCTTGGTGAATTACCTGCGCTTTGTGGCCCAGCAAGTGCGCGAGCTTCTTGCGCGTCTCGGTTTCCGTTCGCTCGGCGAGGTGGTGGGCCGCGCGGACTTGCTCGAAGCCGTTGAATATCACGTGCCGGGGAGGAATGGCTGTCTTGACCTGAGCGGATTGCTGCACCGCCCCCCCGCCGCCGGCCGGCTCAGCGAGCCGTCGGATGAAACTGCGCGAGCGGCAACCGAGACCTCCGGCCCTCGTCACCGCAACCTGGATCCGCTTGCCACGCGGATGGTGGAGGATATTCGCGCTCCGCTCGAGCGCGGCGTTTCCATCGCGCGCGAATACGAAATTCGGAATACCCACCGCACCATCGGAGCGCGCGCCGCGGGCGAGATTGCGCTGTATCGCGGTTCTCGCGGCCTGGAAGGTGCGACGGCGGAGTTCCGCTTTACCGGCAGCGCCGGACAGAGCTTTGGCGCTTTCCTGACCGACGGCCTGCGCCTGGTGCTCGAGGGCGAAGCGAACGACTATGTTGGCAAGGGCATGGGCGGCGGCGAGCTGATTATCCGCCCGCCTCGCGGCAGCACGTTCGCCACTCACGAAAATACCATCATGGGCAACGCCGTGCTTTATGGCGCAACGGCGGGTCGGCTTTTCGCTGCGGGTCGCGCGGGCGAGCGCTTTTGCGTGCGCAATTCCGGCGCCATCGCCGTCGTCGAGGGCGTCGGTGACCACGGCTGCGAGTACATGACCGGCGGCGTGGCGGTGATTTTGGGCGAGACGGGCCGTAACTTCGGCGCGGGCATGACCAACGGCGTCGCTTACATTTACGATCCCGCCGGCCGCTTTGAACACCGCTATAATCCCGAACTGGTTCGCATTGAGCGCCTGGGCGACGCCGAAGATGCTGATTTCCTCCTCCGCCTTATTTCCGAGCACGCTGAAAAGACCGGCAGCCTCCGGGCGAGGGAGCTGTTGCACCATTGGCCGCTCCATTCGCTGTACTTCTGGAAGGTTGAGCCTCGTTCTCTACCCAAACCGCGAGCGGACCGGCAGACCGCTCATGCTTCGGTGGAAGCCGCTCGAGTTTAATCACTTCCTCCAGGGAAAACGAACCGCGTTACCCGCTTTTCCACTTGTGTGAACCTCTTTGGTCGGCCCTACTTATTTTGTGCCTATTTTTCGAGCTCAATGTTAAGGTGAGTGCCAATCGGCCTGGCCTTAAGTCACTTTAAGATTGACAAAAGACATATCGTGAGATATACTCATGTTGGGTTTTAAGATGTATCTCAGGAGGTGATCTATGAGCTATGGAGAGTGTGGTTCAGGAAGACACGCTCGGTTTCGATTCGGGCGCAGATTGACACAAATGGAGGAAGCTATGGGACCGAGAAGAGGATGGTGGGCGGCTGGACATTGGGCGGGCTTTGGCCCGTGGGGTCGTTGGTCGAGGTTTTTTGATTCAGGCGAGGTACGGCTGGCGCTGTTGTCGCTGTTGGCCGATGCCCCCAAACACGGCTATCAACTGATTAAGGACTTGGAGGAGAAGTCGGGCGGGCTTTACCGGGCGAGCGCCGGGGCCGTCTATCCGAATCTCCAGCAGCTTGAAGATGAAGGCATGGTCAGCTCGGAGAGCAAGGAGGGCAAGCGGGTTTACACGCTGACGGAGGCCGGGCGCGCCGAGCTGGAGCGAGAGAAGGATCGCGTCAGCCAAATTTGGAATCGCGCCGAGGGATGGGGCGCCTGGTCGCCGGGCAGCGGGCCGGAAGCGGGGATGATTGCCACGACCGGTGCGATGCTTCTCAAGGCTGCTTTGGCTGCGCTCAAGCGTAGCGGCGGCGACGCCGAATCCGCGGTCAGAATTCGGGATATTCTCGACCGCGCGCGCCGCGAAATCGAATCGCTCAAACCTTCCGCCTGAGCGGCGCAAGACGTGAGAGGGAAGCCGCCGAAGCTATCCAAGCGCAGCCGATTTAGGCCAGCTTGATTTCCGGGGTATAGGTCACCTTGGCTTTGATGGAATTGGAGATGAAGCAATTTTCCTTGACCTTGGCGAGCGCTTCCTGCGCGGCGCTGCGTTGCTGTTCGTCCTTGAGGGTGATGGTGGCGCGGACTTCCACCTGGGTGATTTGGTATTTACCCTCAACGTTTTCGAGTAGGCCCTCGGCGGTGGATTCATAGGAGGTGAATTCGACTTTGCGCGCGCCGGCAAGGGCCTGAAACGTGGTTGCCAAGCAGACGTTGACGGAGGCGACAAGCAAATCTTCCGGCCCCCAGACGTCCGCGTGACCGCGAAACTCCGGCGGCGCGCCGCTCGGTAGGTCGGGATGCTCGGCGGCTTGCACCAACACCCGGCCGGGCGATTGCCAGACGGCTTTGTTGTGGTAGCGAAAACTCTTGTAAACCTTTTTGACGTCCACGTTTTCCTCCCGGATTTCGAGGCAGGCTTGCGGCGCCCTGCGGGGCCAGCCTAACAGACTAACACACTTGCTTCACTGCCGAGCGAGTTCATACCTTATAAGCTCTATGGGAATCCAGGCGGCACAGCATACGGAGGCGGGCGCTCGCCGTGGTGATATGATCTCAAACGTGAGCGAGGTTGAAGTTTTCTGAGGTGGGCCGATGCGAACAATTCATCACTCCAGCAAAACGAGCCGGCGCGAGATGCTGAAGGACCTGGCAGGGATGGCGATGGCTAGTCAGGCTGCGCCGCTCCTCGACGGAGAGGTGCTGAAGAATAGGCCCCCGGCGGACGCGGCAAAGGGCGTGACGCTGGAAGATGAGGAAGTTCGGGTAACGTTCGATCCGGTTTCGGGCGCTCTGACGCATTGGGTGAACAAGCGGTCGGGTTGGGCCATTCAACGCCGGCCTGAGCTGGGCAATTCTTTTCGCATGCAGGTGCCTCTTCGCGGCCGGCACGACAACTTCATCCTCGGGCAAAAGCAGAGGGCGTCGAGGGTAGAGAAGCGCGGCAACCAAATCCACCTTGAATGGCACGATTTGGTGAGCGAGCACGCCGGCGTGTTGCCGCTTTCCTTCGCGGCCACGGTCACTCTCTCAAACGGCGCACTGACGTTCAAAGCGCGGTTGCGCAATCGTTCCAACTTGGTTGTGAACACCATTGAATACCCGTACCTGGGCGATCTGAGCGCGCCCGCGCCGCGGATGAAGATGTGGCGCCGCCACATGTGGTACGGCAACCTGCAATCGGATGAAATCCATCCGCATTTTCGCAATGAGAAGGGTTATTGGGGAGATATGTCTCCGCTCGAGACCGCCGGCTCCGAGCGCAGCCTCTTTTGCCTGATTCAGTCGGTTGGCCAAGGCGTTTATGTTCAGGTGAGTGACCCGAAAGCGACCTATTTGATCCAGTACACTTTTGAGCAAAAACCCGGTGACTTGAATTCCATTACCGATCGAGTTCCGGAAGGCGAAACGATTTCCGGCCATCCCGTCCATCTTGAATTCCGAACCACGCACTTTCTTTTTGCGCCATCGGGCTCAGAAGTGAAACTGATGCCCGTCGTCTTCCGTTGTTATCAGGGCGATTGGCAGGCGGGGGTGGATCTCTACAAAGCCTGGCGAAAGACCTGGTTTCGGCAACGCCCGATTCCCGCCTGGGCCAAAGAGGTTCATTCCTGGCAGCAGATTCAAATCAACTCGCCCGAAGATTCGCTGCGGTACTCTTATCGCGACGTCGCGAAAATCGGCGACGATTGCGCGGCGAACGGCGTCCGCGCTATTCAACTGGTTGGCTGGAATCGCGGCGGCCAGGACCGAGGCAATCCCTCGCTCGACACCGATCCGCGACTGGGAACGTGGCAGGACCTTTATGACGCCATTCAGCAAACTCAAGCCAAAGGCGTCCGGGTGGTGCTGTTTGGAAAATTCAATTGGGCGGACATGACCACCGCGTGGTACCGGCGCGCCTTGTACACCTACGACGTGAAAGACCCCTACGGAATCCCGTACCAGCAGGGCGGCTATAGTTACGACACGCCCGTGCAATTGGCGGGCATTAACAACCGCCGCTTTGCGATCATGTGTTTTCTCGATCCGGCCTACCGTCGGGTGGCGGCAACGGAGTTCGCTAAGGTTACGGCTTTAGGTGCCGCGGGCTTTCTTTACGATGAAGTCTGCCACCACGGTGTGGCGCGCTTTTGCTTTGCGCCGCATCATGGCCATGCGGTTCCGAGTTATCTTTACGCGGGCGATATCCCCATGGCGGAGGTCTTGGACGCGGTCGCTCATCGCAGCGCGGATTTCTTGTTTGCGGGCGAAGGTCCGGAGGACATTTTGCTCCAGCACTATCCTTTGTCGTACTTCCGCATCGGCGACGGGCACACTCCCGTTTGCCGTTATATTGATGCGCAGGCTCCGCTGATGGTGGCGGTCACCGGGTTTGACGACCGGGAGATGCTGAATCGAATTCTGATGTATCGCTACATCATCAGCTACGAACCCTACAACTTTAAGGGGCGGCTCGGCGATTTTCCGCTGACGCTCGCGTACGGCCAAAAGATTGACGCTCTGCGCCGCCGCTATCATCGCTGGCTGTGGGACGCCGAATACCGCGACACGATCGGCGCTACGGTCACGGTGGACGGAGCGCCGCACCGACTTTACTCGGTGTTCCTTGCAGAAGGCGGCGAGCGGGCCGTTGTGGTGGTCAACCAAGATCCGCGCAAAGAAATTCGTGCTCAGGTGGAAATTCCCCGCCCACATGAGCTGGTTGTGGTCAGCCCCGAAGACCCGGAAGGCCGCCGAACCTCGGGTCAGCTCTTCATTCCTGCCCGCTCTGCGGCCGTCGTCCTGGAGAGAATTCCTGGCGTAACCCCTTGATGGCAACTTCGAGGGCGACGGTCTTGATTCCATGCCGCCGCAAGGACGGGTTTTGAAGAGAGACGCAAGGCGGAACGTTCGCCTTCGAGCCGGCAACCAACGTGAAATGCATTTTGGCTGGCGGCTTTTTGCTATAATCATCGTGTTGGGGTAGGAGACGATTCGCCCACGGTTCGGTAGCGTTCCACGAGGCCT
>JAKASC010000152.1 GCA_021828245.1 Acidobacteriota bacterium | reverse complement strand
GTTGCCGCCCTTTGAGGATTACTCGATGCAAGGACGCACCTACCGCTACTTCACGGGCAAGCCGCTCTGGCCGTTTGGCTACGGGCTGAGTTACACAAAGTTCAAGTACAGCGACCTCACTTTGCCGACCGCGCCCATTCAGGCGGGGGATCCGCTCAATGCCTCCGTGAGGGTGACCAATGTGGGGAAGGTTGCGGGCGACGAGGTTGTGGAGCTTTACCTGAAATTTCCCAAAGTTCCCGGCGCGCCCAACATCGCCCTGCGGGGATTCGACCGCATTCATCTCAATCCGGGGGAAAGCCAGATTGTGAAATTTCACCTCAAGCGCCGTGACCTCAGTATGGTGACGACGGCGGGTAATATCATCGTTGCGCAAGGCCAATACAGGGTGTCGGTCGGCGGCGGCCAACCCGGGACTGGAGCACCCTTCGTCAGCGGCCACTTCGACATCAACAGCCAGATTATGCTGCCGGAATAGCTCTCAGCAGTCAGGCCACGCGAGACGCGCGCTCGGCTCGGGCCCAGGGCTAAAGTCAGGAGGGCTGGGGCAGCCGAAAAGCTGCCTTGGGCGTCGCATCATCCCGTGGGGAACGCTTAATCGTGAGCAGTTCCACCTCGAAGACTTTGTTGAGGTTTCGGAGCGGTCACGGCGCCGTCAACACGACGGGAAACCGGTAGATATCCACGCTGATTGGAGGAACCGAAAGCGTGGTGGGAACGTCGTCCATCAGAGTTTTTCTTATCTTGACCTGCGGCTTATGGCCTACACGGTTGGCAGCGTCAAGGTTTTTCCCCGTCATTTCCCACATCGTCGGCTTCCCTGTCAGGCGGGCGCCCAGCATATGGAGCGTGAGCGGCTGAACCGATTCCGTCGCATTGACCACGGCAAGATTCAAGTGCCTGCGGTGCGGGCTCAGCGCCGCCACCACGTCGAGCGGGTACGTGGGGCTGCCGGCATTGGTCCGCGGGAGGTCGCCCACCAGGTGTTGCTTCGGCAAAGGCTGAGGGGAATTTCCGGAGACGGCCACCGGCAACATCCCGGCGCCCATGTGGTCGCCATACAGCTTGAACAGAAGGCCGGTCGTGTTCATGGCAGCGGCCGTTGGGGTAATGTCGAGGGTGGAAACTCCCATCGTGAAAGCTGTCATCCGCAGGAAATTGGTGTGGCGAAGCATTTCGTTGAAGACCATGGCATAGGCCAGGGCAAGTTTGAGATTCGTGGGCGCCCCAGTGTAAGCATATTCGTCATTCGACATGAAGATCTTCTTTTTAATCATCTCAGGAAACCGCTGCTCATACTCATGCCACTCCTCCGCTTTCAAATGCACACGGTTGGAAGGCGCACGCACCCACTGAAGGACGGTCTGTTGAACCGGCACATAGCCCGCCTCCATTCGCCCGACCCGCAGACCTTGCTCTGCCCGCGCAAGGTCAAAGCGCATGCCGGCGCGCGCGTACCAGTGTTCGGTGATACCGTTGAAATATCCCCAGCTATGCTTGAGAAAACCGCAGGTCCAGTCAGCCGGAGAACATAGCGGCACCTGGTCGTTCTTGAGGTGCAGATTGCTCGCAATGCCTTCAATTATCTCCTCATCGGGCATCGCGCCGGAGGCGAGAAGGACAATGGAGGGGTCCACTTTGCGCATGGCGCGCGCAAACTCGTTGTGTTTGAGGACGTAATATTTGAGATCCGTCCGGCCAAGCTCCCAAGGACCGTACGGCTCATTGCCGATGTCCCAGAATTTCACGTCATAGGGCCGAGGATGGCCGTTGCGGGCCCGCCAAGCGCCCATGCGGGTGTGGACGGAGCCATTCATGTACTCCACTTCTTGGGCCGCCGAATGCGCGTCGCCAAAGCCGGCATTGACGGTAATGTAGGGTCGCGCGCCGATGAGCTTGCACAGAGTCATGAACTCGTCCAGGCCCACATCATTTGTTTGCATGGCGTGCCAGGCATAATCAAAATCGGGCGGACGCTGGTCGCGAGGGCCCACGGAGTCGTACCAGTTGAAATCGGAAACAAAGTTGCCGCCGGGAAAGCGCCAGAAACCGGAGTGAAGCTGACGGAGCAAGGCAATGACGTCGGGGCGAAAGCCGTCAATGTTGTCCGCCGGCATGAGCGAAACCGTTCCGATGTGGAAGCTCCCGCTGCCGGTTCCGGCAATTTCAAAGGTTCCCCGCGCGGTATTGGCCCCGGCCGTGAAGCTGAAGGGATATCTTCGATAGTCGCTGGTCAGCGTGTTGACAGCAACGGTCTGGCGGCCGTTGGGGCCCTCACCCCAGATGAGGGAGATTTTCACTCTGGCTCCGGGGGTGCCCCGAAGGATGATATGGCCGATGTAACGCTTGCCGCGGACCAGCGCCAGGCCGGACTGCCGGATGCCGTGTGGGGTCGAAGGATCAAGCACGATGCGCGGGCTTTGTTCACCCACGAAGGGGTTGTGCTTGTCCATCACCACGAATTTCTCCGCGCCGACGGGGCGCCATTTGCGCAGCCTCATCATGCGGAAGAAACCGCCGGGAGCGGGCTTAGCGTTGGGCTTTTTCGCCACAATGGGAAAATAAAACTTGCGATCGTCGAGCATCTCTGACCAAAGAGTGCGATAAACGAGTGAGCCGATGTGTTCGATGAACATGCCGTATTCGTATTTGCTGACCGGTGGGGAAACCTTGGTCGTGTTGATAGTGGCAACGATTGTCTTCGGGGCTGTCGCCGCCAAGGCCGGCAGGAATATCACCGCAAAGACGGCAGGGACCGCCAAGATGCACAGCTTCGTTTTCCAATGAACCAGCATAAGAATTCACTCCTTCCTGCGGGCTTCGTCATCACTTAGAACATAAGCCCATTATTTGCGCGATATCCTAACCCAAAAGGCAGCAAGTCAGCATGAGTTGTCGGTTATGCCCTCGCTTGGCCCATGAGGTGAATGCCCGAAAGCGGCGTAGGACTCACGGGGGTATCGGCATCAAATTCAAACCGATTCTCCACGGTGTCGAAGGCCTGGCGGAGGAAAATGCCGATGCCCACGCTCGAGCTCACCCACTGCTCGTCGCCAGACGGCAGAAATTGCAATCGTCCACAATGGTGCCACTGGCCGTCGTAAGTATAAGCCACCGCCGTCCTGAAAGTCATCCGCCCCTCCGCGTCCCACCTGAAGCTGTACCGCGGGCAGCCACGACGGTGGTGTTTTTGTCAAGGGTTCAACGGCCGACGGAGATTTTTGTGGCCCTGGTTCGTTGGCAAGCGTTGCTGAAGGGCCTGCGGTGCACGATATAGAAAGCACCCGCGACACACAATACAGTGTCGTGGCTACCGGACAACGCCTTCAAGGGGGCTGGAAGCCGTGGCGTAAAGTTTTTTGGGCATGCGGCCGGCGAGATAAGCCTTGCGACCCGCGATGACCGCGTGGCGCATGGCTTCCGCCATCAGGACCGGGTCCTCCGCGGCGGCAATTCCCGTATTCATCAGGACGCCATCGGCGCCCAGTTCCATGGCGATGGCGGCGTCGGAGGCGGTGCCGACGCCGGCGTCCAAAATCAGCGGCACGCTAGTGATCATTTCGCGCAGAATTCGAATGTTGGCGGGATTCTGAAGGCCCAACCCGGAGCCAATGGGCGCGCCGAGCGGCATCACTGCCGCCGCGCCGGCGTCCACGAGACGGCGGGCGGAAATCAAATCGTCGTTGGTGTAAGGCAGAACCACAAAACCTTCGCGGACCAGAAGCTCCGTGGCCTTGACCAACTCAAAGTTGTCGGGAAAAAGCGTCTTTTCGTCGCCAATCACTTCCAGCTTGATCCAGTTCGAGAGGCCCACTTCGCGCGCCAGCCGCGCCGTGCGAACCGCGTCGTCTGCGCTGTAGCAGCCGGCCGTGTTGGGAAGGATGAAATACTTGGAGCGGTCAATATAATCGAGCAGCGACTCTTTGCTCTTGTCGGTCAAATTGACGCGCCGCACGGCCACCGTGACAATTTCCGTGCCGGAGGCTTCGAGAGCGCGAGCCATCTCCGCAAAGCTGCGGTACTTTCCCGTGCCGACAATCAGCCGTGAACGAAAGGCCCGTCCGGCAATTTCAAACCGATCGTTTTCCATGGGTTCCTCTCTTCTCCATTCTATTCGCGGTGAGACTCAGATTGCAAACCGCGCCGCGAGCCGGTAATCTCCAGCGCCTTAAGAAAGTGGCGGCGACGTGTCCGCCATGCGTGTTGCTCGTTGTAGCCGTTGAAGAGGGCATGGACGTTCGCGGCGTGGAGCTTCCTTTCAGGTTGCCGAGGAAAGCGGAAGCTGAAAGGCGCGCAAACCGCCGACTCAGCATGACCATTTTATGGGCCTTTCAGGACATGTCCTTGCTGAACCTGAATGAGCAGTGGAAACATCCAAACAAAGGTGGAAACATAGAGTTCTGGCCTGCTCTCCTCCGGCGGGATGGGCGAGGCGGAGCGGAAACAACAGACGAGGAGTTGCGTGGTACATTGACAGACTCAGTGCAGACGGCCCGCCCCAGGCGGTGAGAAGCGCGAGTCAGAGTCAGGCCGCGCGAGGCAGCGTCGCAATGAAATGCGTGAATGCATGAGCACGAAACCTAGTCATGGCCGCCCGTCAGCCCCGAACGGCGCGAATGCGACGGTTCGCGACCCGGTGTGCGGGATGACCATCCACCCGCAGGACGCCGCCGGGGTGTTTGAGTACAAAGGCCAAACGTATTACTTCTGCAATTCCTCCTGCCTCGAGAAATTTCGCGCTGACCCCGAAAAATTCTTAGAGCCGAATGTCGCCGCCCCCACGCTCGCCGTGCCAACCGCCGCCGAATACACCTGCCCCATGCACCCGGAGATTGTCCGCAACGCGCCGGGCGCCTGCCCGATTTGCGGCATGGCGCTTGAGGCGCGCACGGTGGCCCTCGAAGAAGAAACTAATCCCGAATACGAGGACATGAAGCGGCGATTCTGGGTGAGCTTGGCGCTCACGGTGCCCACGCTGGCGCTCGCGATGTCGGAGGCGATTCCGGGCCAGCCACTTGAGCGCGCGCTCGGTTTGCGCGTCATTACCTGGATTGAACTGATTCTCTCGACGCCGGTGGTGCTTTGGGGCGGGCTGCCGTTTTTCGAGCGGGGATGGCAATCCATTCTCAATCGCAGCCTCAACATGTTCACGCTGATCGCGCTCGGAACCGGCGTCGCGTATTTTTACAGTCTCGTCGCCGCCGTCGCGCCGCGAATCTTTCCGCCCTCGTTTCGCGGGCCGGAAGGGATGGTTCCGGTTTACTTTGAGGCGGCGGCCGGAATCACCACGCTGGTGCTGCTGGGGCAGGTTCTGGAGCTGCGCGCCCGCAGCCAGACCTCCGGCGCCATTCGGGCGCTGATGGGCCTGGCGCCGAAAACGGCTCGCCTCGTTCGCCAAGACGGAAGCGAAGAAGATGTTCCGCTCGACCGCGTCCATCCGGGCGACCGTTTGCGCGTTCGGCCGGGAGAAAAAATTCCGGTGGACGGCGTGGTGCTGAACGGCTCGAGCACCGTGGACGAATCCATGGTGACGGGCGAGCCGCTGCCGGCGGAGAAATCTTCCGGCAGCCGCGTGACCGGAGGGACGGTCAACGGCCACGGAACGCTCCTCATGCGCGCCGAGCGGGTGGGCCAGGAAACCTTGCTGGCGCAGATTGTTCGCATGGTCAGCGAGGCGCAGCGGAGCCGCGCGCCCATCCAGCGGCTCGCCGACCGCGTGGCGGGGTACTTTGTGCCGGCCGTCGTGGCCGCCGCCGTGGTGACGTTTATCGTATGGGCGGAAATCGGGCCGGCGCCTCGGCTGGCCTACGCGCTGGTGAACGCCGTGGCCGTGCTCATCATCGCCTGTCCATGCGCCTTTGGGCTGGCCACGCCGATGTCCATCATGGTTGGGACGGGGCGCGGTGCGATGGCTGGCGTGCTGATCAAAAACGCCGAGAGCCTGGAACGATTGGAAAAAGTCAACACGCTGGTGGTGGACAAAACCGGCACGCTGACCGAGGGCAAGCCGCGCCTGGTGACGGTTTGGCCGGCCGAGCCGG
>JAKASC010000151.1 GCA_021828245.1 Acidobacteriota bacterium | reverse complement strand
AAACGCCGATCGGGGAGGAAGAGGATTCGCATTTGGGGGACTTTATCGAAGACCACGGGGTCATTTCTCCGGCCGAAGCCGTCATCAACATCAATCTGAAAGAGCAAACCGAATCCGTGCTGAAGACTCTCACGCCGCGCGAAGAGAAGGTCATCAAGATGCGGTTTGGGCTGGACGACGGCAGCGAGCATACGCTGGAAGAGGTGGGACAGAGTTTTGCCGTGACGCGCGAGCGCATTCGGCAGATCGAGGCCAAGGCGTTGCGCAAACTGCGTCACCCCTCTCGCAGCCGGAAGCTGCGCGCCTTTCTTGAGGCCACCGTCCAGGAATAGACGTCTCAAGAGTTGGAGCACTCTTTTCGTCGAAGGAAACACGGTCCCAGGTGGGACTCACCGCCCTGCCGGACGTTGGGCCTATGAGACAGTGCCCTTATTGTGGCCACGCCAATCTGGACACGGACACTCAGTGTCGTAAGTGCGATGCTGCACTGGTCGGCGCCGGGGGGACGGTCTATCGCGGCCGGCGGCATTGGATCAGTCCCGAGACCGCCTATGCCGTTCGGAGCAAAGGGCTGGCCATTCTGGTGCTGGGTCTCCTCATTAAAGTGTATTGGGGCGGATACGGCCCGTGGCCCGTCATGGATAATCCCACGCTGGCCAATTTGCGGTCGTGGCTCGAACCCTTGTTGCTGTATGGCGGGGCAGCGCTTTATGCGATGGGATGGGTTCTCCGCCTCGTCTGAATCGGCCTGTTCGGCTGAAAATCCGGTCGGTGCTTTCGCGGTGCTGGATAAAGGGCCGGAGGCTGGTCGTTTTCTTGACAACCATTGTTCAGCCTATGATAATAAAGGGGCAGTTTTGGGGGCAGCGTTGCTGATTACACTCCAAGCATTGGAGCTCCACCCTATTGTGGTTTCTAAGACTTACGAGCCGGGGGAGCTGGATTACCATGGCGCGGATTTTCAGCAGTCGAGCCCACTTCATCTCCAGGCGGTGGCGGAGCGCGAGGGATCGGATATTCGCATTCGCGGCAACATCGTAGCCAAAATCAGGGCCGCTTGCGACCGTTGCCTGGTTCCCGTGGAACTGGCTGTGGATCCGGTTTTTGACCTTTTCTATCGGGAGATTTCGGCGATTCCACGCGAGGAAGAGATTGAAGTGCCCGCATCCGAACTGGATGTAGCGTTTTACTCAGGTGAGGGCGTGGCGGTGGCGGACCTGGTGACGGAGCAGGTGATTCTGGCAGTGCCTTCGAAAGTGGTGTGCCGACCCGACTGCCGAGGGCTTTGTCCGATGTGCGGAGCCAATCGCAACCAGTTCGACTGCGGTTGCCGGTTGCCCGGTTTCGAGTCGCCGTTCGCGTCGCTCAAAGGGGAACTGTCGCCGGAGCCGTTCCACCGTGGATCGTCGCGTTGATGGCAACGCGCAAGGTGCATGATAGATCAATGACCCGAGAGGAGCTGCCAGAGCGTTTGGGGTCGGGGCAGCCGGAGAAATAACAATGCCAAATCCTAAACGTCGGCATTCCAAAGCGCGACGCAATCGCCGTCGCGCGCATGACCATTTAACACGACAGTCGCTTTCTGAGTGCCCGAATTGCCATGAGGCCAAGCTCCCTCATCAGGCTTGCCCTCATTGTGGTTATTATCGGCAGCGGGAAGCCATTCTGGTCGAAGAATCCGAGTAGATTGACCGGCTGCGAGCACCGGAAAAGCGCAGAGCCTGTTCCGCGAGCTAGCCCTATGCAAACGATTGCCGTGGATGCCATGGGTACCGATTTAGCTCCAGGGCCCGAGATTGAGGGGGCCCTCCAGGCGGCGAAGGCGCGGTTGGCGCGTATTCTGCTGGTGGGGCCCGAAGATCGGCTCCATAATGAGCTGGCCCACCGCGGAGCGCACCGGCTCGGCATTGAAGTTGTCCACGCCTCGGAAGCCGTCACCATGGAAGATCAAGGGGCGCGAGCGTTTCGGCGCAAGCGCGATTCCTCGATTCGGGTGGCGGCTCGGCTAGTGAATGAGGGGCGGGCGCAAGGCATGATTAGCGCCGGCAACACGGGCGCCGTAATGGCCACCGCCAAACTGATTCTGGGACCGCTCGAAGGCGTGGACCGACCGGCATTGGCCGCCGTGTTTCCGACGGCGCAAGGCAAGGCGGCTGTCCTGGTAGATGTGGGTGCCAATATTGATTCCAAACCCTCCCACCTGGAACAGTTCGCCATCATGGGCGAGATTTACTATCGGGTGATTTTTGGCGTCGAGCGGCCTCGCGTGGGCTTGCTTTCCAACGGCGAGGAACCACAGAAAGGCAACGAACTGACGCGGGAGGCTTTCAAACGCCTCAAGCAGCTTCCCCTCAATTTTATTGGCAACGTGGAGGGCCGCGACCTCACCAATGGGCGCGTGGACGTGATTGTGACCGACGGCTTTACGGGCAATGTGGCCTTGAAAGTCAGTGAGGGCCTGGTGGAGGTGGTTTCGAGCCTGCTGAGACAAGCCCTTTCCAGCACCCTGACATCCCAAGTGGGTTATGTCCTTTCGCGCAAGGCATTCCAGAATTTCAGAAAGCGTTTGGATTATTCAGAATATGGAGGAGCGCCGCTGCTAGGCGTGAAGGGTGTCTGCATCATCTGCCACGGCGGGTCGAACGCCAACGCCATCAAAAACGCCATCCGCGTGGCGGCGGAATTTTCCGAAGGCTTGGTGAATGAAAAGATCGAACGGGAATTGGCCGGGGTTGCGGCGGGGCTGAGTAAATCTTAAGGAATCCTCAGGAGTGAACATGGTCGCGGCTGGCATCTTAGGCACGGGCGCCGCTTTGCCCGAGAAGGTCATCACGAACCACGATCTTGAAAAGATTGTGGATACCTCCGATGAGTGGATTACCTCGCGCACGGGCATCAGAGAGCGCCGGCAGGCCGGGCTGCACCAAACGACCTCTTCGCTGTCGGTCGAGGCGTCAAGGAAAGCTCTGGAAATGGCCGGGCTTGCGCCGACGGACTTGGACTTGATTATCTGCTCGACCATTTCGCCCGATATGCCGTTGCCTTCCACGGCAGCTTACATTCAGCAGAAGCTTGGGGCCCGCGACTGCTGCTCGTTTGACTTGGCGGCGGCGTGTTCAGGTTTTCTGTTTGGCATCACGGTCGCTGAGCAATTTATCCGCACAGGCAAGGCCAAGCACGTTTTGGTAATCGGCGCGGAGATTCTGTCCCGCTACGTGGACTACAAGGACCGGGCAACCTGCGTAATTTTTGGCGATGGGGTCGCGGCGGCGGTGCTCGGAGCGGTTGAACCTCCGTCGGGCATGTTGGCGGCGGAGATGCACACCAACGGAGCCTTTTCGGACCACCTTTACATTCCGGCGGGCGGAGTTCTTAAACCGGCCAGTTGCGAAACGGTTCGCGCACGCGAGCACTATATCAAGATGCGAGGCAACGAACTGTTCAAAGTAGCGGTGCGCAGTATGGAGGATGTCTCCCGGCGCGTGCTCGAGCAAGCAGGCGTTTCTGCTCATCAGATTGACCTGTTTATACCTCATCAAGCCAATCAGCGCATCACCGATGCGGTGCGCGAGCGGTTGGGGGTTTGTGCGGAAAAGGTTTACACCAATATCAGCCGTCTGGGCAACACGTCGTCGGCTTCGATTCCAATTTGCCTGGATGAGTGCGTGCGAAGCGGCCGCCTCCGGAAAGGGAATTTGGTGCTCATGGCGGCCTTTGGCGCCGGTGTGACGTGGGGTGCTGTCCTGATGCGCTGGTAGCGCGGCTCAGAACCCCTCCGCGGAACCTGCGACTTGGATGACGAACCGAACCTTCCTGCTCCGCTCCCGCCTGCTCAGCAAGGTTGGCAAGGAACGTGCGGCGTGAAAGCCGAGGAGATTTCTGCACCATGCGACGCGTGGCGTTTATTTTTCCCGGTCAAGGCTCTCAATACCCCGGCATGGGCCGTGAACTGGCAGAACATTTCCCGGCGGCGCGCGACGTCTTTGCGGAAGCCGATCGGGCGCTAGGCTTTTCGCTGTCGCGTCTGTGTTTCGAAGGCCCGGCGGAGGAGTTGCAGCGGACCGCCAACACCCAGCCGGCTATTCTCGCCACTTCGGTCGCTGCAGCGGAGGTTCTACGAACCAAGGGAGTCAAGCCGGATGTCGTCGCCGGCCATAGTCTGGGTGAGTATTCCGCGCTGGTGGTGGCAGGAGCGCTGAATTTATCTGAGGCGGTCAGTTTGGTGAGGCGGCGAGGCGAATATATGCAGGAGGCCGTTCCGGAAGGTGTGGGAGCTATGGCGGCGGTGTTAGGACTCGATGCCGAGACGGTTCGGCAGGTCTGCTTCGAGGCCGCCCAAGGGGAGACAGTCTCGCCGGCCAACCTAAATTCACCCTTGCAGACGGTCATTGCCGGCCACCGCACGGCAGTCGAGCGGGCCGTCGAACTGGCTCGGTCGCGCGGGGCTAAGCGAGTGACGTTGTTGAATGTCAGCGCGCCGTTTCATTGTGCGTTGATGCAGCCCGCTGCCGAGCGGCTGGCAGGCGACTTGGACGCCGCGGAGATCGCCGACCCGTGGGTGCCGCTCGTCAATAATGTAGATGCCTCCCTGGTCCGTGAGGCGGACGCCGTCCGCGACGGTCTGAAGCGCCAGGTAACAGCGCCCGTGCGCTGGACGGAGTGCCTCGCGGCGCTGCGACAGCAAGGAGCGGAGATCTTTATCGAAGTGGGGCCGGGCAAGGTGTTATCGGGGCTGCTCCGTCAAAACGACCGGGAAGCTCGCCCAATGCATGTGGAAGACCTGGCTTCCTTGAAGGAAACCCTGGCCGCGCTTAACGAATAGAGGATAAGGGCGCGACGCTTTCTGGGCTCGAAGGGTCGAGGTGGGTATGGCGGATTTTGTGGGCCGAGTGGCCTTGGTGACCGGAGCATCGCAGGGTATTGGACGGGCCTGCGCCCTGGCATTGGCCGAGCAGGGCGCGACCGTAGCCTTGGCGAGTCGAAATGTGGAGAAGCTCAAAGCAGTGGCGAGTGAGATCGAATCACTCGGTCACCCGGCGATGGCCGTCGAAATGAATGTTGCCGACTCTTCTTCCGTCAAAGCCGCGGTGAAGAAAGTGCTTGAAACCCAAAAAAAAATTGACATCCTGGTGAATAACGCGGGCATTACACGGGATAATCTTCTGCTCCGGCTGAAAGCAGAAGACTGGGAAACGGTGTTGCGCACCAACCTCGATGGAGCCTACCATTGCATTCAGGAGGTTTTACCGGGCATGGTGCGACAGCGTTACGGCCGCATCATCAATATCACGTCCGTGGTGGCGCAGATGGGCAACGCTGGGCAAGCTAACTATATCGCCTCGAAAGCGGGGCTCATCGGGTTGACTAAGGCCGTGGCGGCGGAGGTGGCGCGCCGCAACATTACCGTGAACGCGGTCGCGCCCGGCTTCATTGACACCGCCATGACGCAAGCTCTGCCTGACGACGTTCAGCAGCGAATTCGGAGCTTGGTGCCGGCGGGGCGCAAAGGAACGGACCGCGAGGTCGCGGTGGGGGTGCGCTTTTTGGCTTCGGAAGAGGCCAGTTACATCACCGGGCACGTCCTCAACATCAACGGCGGCATGTACATGGGATAAAGTCCAAGGGGAAAGAGTTCGAAATGCGAGCGGGGACGACGGCTTTTCGAAGAGCGGTTCCCGGTCTGAGGCGAAGGCGGGTAGGTTCTTGACCGCTGGATAAAAGCAACGTTAAAATGGCCCACCCGCAAAATTTGGGAGGAGAAGGCTGATGGCATCCACCGAAGAAAAGGTCAAGCAGATCATTGTAGAGCAGCTTGGTGTTGATGAGGCAGAGGTAACGCCCACGGCGCATTTTGTGGACGACTTGGGGGCTGACTCGCTCGATATCGTGGAGCTGGTCATGGCATTCGAAGAGGCCTTCGATGTCGAAATCCCGGATGAGGACGCGGAGAAGATTCAGACGGTCAAGGATGCCGTTGACTACATCCAAGCCCACAGCAAGTCCGCCAAAAACTAACCGTCGCACCCCGTAAGGAGAGAGCCAACTTGGAGAT
>JAKASC010000150.1 GCA_021828245.1 Acidobacteriota bacterium | reverse complement strand
CACAGCGGGACTTGGGATGATTGACCAGGCGCAGCGGATACGCTAGAGCCAGCAAGAACGAAAAAATCGGAAGCACCGCACGTTCCGCCAAACAACCGTAGTCAAACTGTGGGGTAATGGAGACCAATCGGGCGCCCGTCTGGGCTGCCAACGAAACGGCGACGCGAAGCAAGGCGGGGTGGGCAATGACATCCGCATCGGTGGCCAGCAGCCATTCGCCCGTGGCGGCCTTTTCCGCCAGACTGAGGGCATACACTTTGCCCCGCCAGCCGGGGGGTAATTCGTGATTGTGGATAACCCGCAGGCGACCTCGCGCCTCCGGTCGGCGAGCGAAGGCATCGGCGATGGCGGGGGTTCCGTCGCCGGAATCGTCGTCCACCAGGATGATCTCATAGTCTGGATAGTCCAAATTGAGCAGCGAAGTCAGCGTGGCGCCTAGCGTTTTTTCCTCGTTACGCGCCGCCACCAGAATCGAAACTCGAGGGGCCGGCTGCGGCATGGGCAAGGACGTTGCCGGTCGGAGCACATTGATGCCGCGCGCATTCCAGTAAAGAAACGCACCCGCTGTCAACCAGCCCAGCAACGCCAGCAGTAGAATCAGTTGAAGCATCGTCGCTTTTCTAGTCCCTCTAAAGTATAGAAAATCCGAAGCCTCCTCGACAAGCAGGAAGATTAAAGCCAAATAGCGCCCCGAAGGAGTAGCGGTTGCAAACGATGAATCGTGTTGTGATATAATGTCGCCCATGGCTCCGAAACATATTCAACGCGAGCGAACCGAGACCCTTGCGGCCTCTCTCCGACGTTTGGCGCTGTTTCGTTATGAAATGCGCCGCTTCCTGCGTTTCAGCGAGCAAGCGGCCCGCGCCAACGGCCTGACGCCGCAACAGCACCAACTTCTGCTCGGCATCGCCGGATTCACCGGCCGCGGCTGGGCGACGATTTCCGAACTGGCAGAATTCCTGCAGGAGCGCCACAACGCCGTGGTGGGTTTGGTGCAACGGGCCGCGCGGCAAGGTTTGGTCCAAAAGGAGAGCAGCCTGGATGACCGCCGAGTGATGGAAGTTCGCCTGACCATGCGCGGCCGCCGCCTGCTGAGAAAGCTCACGGAACAGCACCTCGACCACTTGCGCCGGCTACGCGCGCCGTGGAACTTGCGGCAAATTATCTCCCGATGACGTCATGAGCGTTGAAACAACCGACGCACGCAAGCTCAAGATTCTTAATGTGTCCGGCTTGCGAAAATATCGGACCTTCCTCCAAAAGGGCCTGGCGGCCAACTATTCTCGTGACCTTTACAAGTGGCTACTGATTTCCCCGGTGATTGGCGTTTTGGTGGGATTGGTGGTGACCGGCATCACGGTGATCATCCTGGGACAATTGTGGCCGCGCCTGCTGCGCTATGTTTTGGCGCACCATTGGGCGATTGTGCCGACGCTATTGGTGGGCTTTGTGCTGGCGGGCCTCATCATGCAATTCTTCACACCCAATCCCAACGAGCATTCCACCGAAGAGATTGTGGACTCTTATCACGAATATCAGGGCGACATTCAAATGCGGCCGTTTTTCCCGAAGCTACTGGCCGCCATCGCCACGGTGGGCTTTGGAGGCAGCGCGGCCTTGGAAGGGCCGAGCATCTACGCCGGCGGAGCGATCGGTTCCTGGTGCTGGGCTAAGTTGCGTCGCCTCGGAATCGAACCCCGAGATCGCCGTATCATGCTCATCAGCGGCGCCGCCGCAGGCATGGGGGCAGTTTTTCGCGCTCCCCTGACGGGGCTAGTGTTTGCCATTGAAATGCCCTACAAAGACGACCTCGCTCATGAAGCCGTTTTGCCGTCGCTTATTTCCTCCGTGGTGGCTTATGCCACGCTGGCGGCTTTTGTCGGATCGGGGACGCTGTTCAATTTTGCGAGCCACGGCTCTTATAGCCGTAAAGACCTGCTTTGGTCGGCATTGCTGGGGTTGCTGTGCGGACTGGTGGCAATGGTTTTCGTGCTGATTTATCGCCGCGCGCGCGCCCTGGCCATCCGAGCCCGCATCCCTCACTGGAGCAAACTGGCTATCGGAGGCTTATTGACCGGGCTGTGCGGGCTAGCCTTCGTCTCCCTTTATCATGGTTCATTAATCCCGCTCGGCCCAAACTACGAAGCGGTTGGAGAAATTCTATTTCGCCAGCACTCGACCGGCGAACTGGTGATCTTTGCCGTGTTAAAAATGGCTGCGACCCTGTTTTCCCTCGGCTCAGGCGGCGTTAGCGCCATGTTCGTTCCGTTGTTCCTGACCGGAGGATCGTTTGGCGTGGCGTTTGCTCAGTCGCTCGCCCACAGCCCCGCCATTGAGCTTTACGCGGCCGTCGGCATGGCGGCTTTTCTTTCGGCAGGCTACAAAGCTCCCTTAACCGCCGTGGTCTTTGTGGCTGAGGCCACCGGAGGTCACGCCTTTATCATTCCAGCGCTGATCGGCGCGGCCGTCGCCTACGCCGTGTCAGGAGAGGCTTCCGCTTCCCAAGCGCAGCGCGTTCACGAAAGCGTGAAGGTTCAGGAATTGACGAATGTCTTGGTGAGTGAGGTTATGGAGCGACACCCCATCACGGTCCCCGCGTCAATGACGTTGCGGGAATTTGCCGACCGCATGGTGGTCCAGCATCCTCACAGCACCTTTCCGGTCTATCAGGACCGCGAGGCGGTGGGAACCATCTCCGTGTGGTCGCTGAGTGAACACCCGCCGGAGAAATGGGATCAAACCCTGATCCGTGAGGTGATTGACCGGGACCTCATCAAAATCGGGCCGGACTGCGACCTCATGGAAGCGCTGCGATTACTGACGGCCCAGAAGCACCGCCAGCTTCTCCTGGTCGTGTCACCCACCGGAGAGCTGCAAGGGATTGTCACCAAAAGTGACATCCTCCGCGCCCTGCGCGCGGCCCGCGATAATGCCGGAGGCCGCAAGCCCTCCCCTGAACCCGCCCCGGTTAACGCCACCCGGTAACGCCACGGGACATGGCGAGGTCCGTCCCGCCCCCCTTAGTTTCAACCATCGGCCGCTCGATCCTGCTAAAATGTGGAGAGGGGATTTGCGAAAGAACTCCCCAAGGGGGATGATCTGGTCCAAGTCGAAGCTTTGCTCACCGGAAATTGGCGCGGGGCAACCTCGGCCCTGATTTCGGACCGGCGCCATTACTGGTTGGTGGATTCTGGAATGGCCCACGAGGCGCCTTTGCTCATGGAGGCCCTGAAGTCCAGAGGACTCCATCCCGAAGATATCACCGCTGTCATCAACACACATTTCCACATAGATCACGTGCTCAACAATTCGTTGTTTCCCCAAAGTGAGGTCTATGCCTCGCAGGAATCGTATCAGTGGTGTTGCTCGCTTTATTCGGACCTGCGGGACGAAGCCAACTGGGAAAAACTGACGCTCAAATATTATCCCGAGCTAAAAGAATATGAGGAAGCGGGAAGGCTCATGTCGCAGTTAAGAAAGTTGGCGTTGCGTTGGTGGGATGCCAAACGGTTGGGCGACCGTTCGCGGTTTCGGTGGTTGGAGACCACTTCGCTACCCGCTCCTATTGAAGTCATCTTTACGCAGGGCCACGTGCCCGGTCACGCTTCCCTCGTGGTCCATGACGGCGGCCCGCGAACCCTCATTGCCGGTGACGCGCTGTTGACCCGCGACGCCGATGCGCGTGTCCTGACGATGATTCCGCATAACCGCGAACAGTCCCTTGCGGATCGTGCCCGGTTATTGGCGCTCGCAGGCCGCATCTTGCCGGGCCATGGAGAGGAGTTTGTTGCCCGCGAGGCCGCCGCAGCCAACGACGCCCAACCCACTTCCCTGCCCCCTGAAAAGCCATGACGAACGGCACTGCCTCATCGGCCCGACCGTCTGGGCGCGCGAAATCTGCTCCCACCTGGCCACTGATCGGGTGGGCCGAATTGCTTCGGCAAGGAATTGAAGACTTGGAGCGAAATCCCTCCCGCAGCGTCTTGACGATGTTGGGGTTGGTCATCGGCTCTGCGGCTGTGGTTGCGGTCACCTCGGTGGGGCTGGCGGGGCGCAATTACGCGATCCGGCAGCTCAACAGTTTGGGAACCAATCTCATCTGGGTGTCTTACACGGGGCCAGCGGAACAAGGTGGCCGATTCTCCTCCGTTGGGCCAGAACTTGATGAGCGGGACTTCAGAGACATTCGGGCGCGCGCCACTGCTCTTTCGGTCGTTTCTCGCACCGAGGTCCTTTACACTTCCATTTTCAAAGGCGGAAAGACTTATCCCATTTCCCTGGTCGGCACCGACGGCCAATTTGCCCGGGTGCGGAATCTGAAGTTCGCCGAGGGGCGCGGCTTGGTGCCCGCCGACGTCGCCGAGCGCCGCAAAGTTTGTGTGGTGCAGCAATCGCTGGCGCGGAGACTTTTCGGTCGCCGGCCGGCCGTCGGCCAGACCCTCAAAATCGAGGATTTTGACTTCGTTGTGGTCGGCGTTTTTCGCGACGTTCATACCCCGGGGATCCAAACCGAAATCAGTCAGAATGCCATTCTGATTCCCATTTCCGTGGCCCGGTTTTTTACCGGCGACACCTCGCTGGACACCATCTACGCGCAGGCTGTGTCACCACGCTTGTTGCCCGAGGCTGTCACCCAAATTCGACGTATCCTGGCAGCCAACCATGGCGGCGCCCAATATTACTCGGTCAACGACCTTCATTACTTCATCGGGGTGGTCAAGCGTATCTCCGTGGGCCTAATGGTCGTGGTTATTCTCTTAGCCGTGATTTCCCTTGTCGTGGGCGGCGTAGGCGTCCTCAATATTATGCTGATTTCGGTCAGCGAGCGGACCCGCGAAATTGGCACGCGTGTTGCCCTGGGAGCACGGCGGCTGGAAATCCTGCGACTCTTTGGCCTCGAAGCCTTGATGATCAGCTTGGCCGGAGGAGTGGTTGGCACCTTGATTGGTTCGCTCGGTCCGCTCCTGGTTTCCCTGGTGTTTCGGTTTCCCATGCCGGTTTCCCGGACAAGCGTGGTGGTGGCTTTAGCAGTTTCTTTGGCGGTTGGCCTGTCTTTTGGCGTGGCCCCAGCGTTGCGGGCCGCCCGCATTGATCCGGCCGCCGCGCTTCGTTATGAATGAGCCGGCGCTCAGGGCACGCTTGACCATCAAGCAGCGCTCGCTGCTCAAGTTTTGTCTCGAACGTTTGTAAGGTTCCGACCGCCTTCCGAGCCCTACGAAAACATTTAAGGGCGTTGTTGGCTTGGCGCCGGCTCAGCCACGCCGATTGGGGGAATGCCGGCGTGGCGAATCTCCCCATTAAGCGCGGGCAAGCTTTGCGTCCGAATCGTGTGCCACGCCGCGATGGAACGCGCAAACCGACGCTGAAGCGAGTCAAACTCGGTGTAGGACGCCTGGGTGGGCACGGCGTCGGCGCTTTCCACCACATCTTCAAGCGCCACCCATTTGTAGCGCAGTTTGACGGGGTAGTTCAGCGAGTCTTCGGATGATTTGATCTTCGGATCAACCAGTTGGTTTTCAAGCATTTTAAGCTGCGCGTCCACTTGCGCGGCGTGGGCGACAATGGCATGGTATTTAGCTTCGTCGCCAAGCCGCTTTTCAAGGGCGGCCAGTTGCCCGCGCAGCGCTATCGTTTGATTGGCAATGTCCACGGCTTCATTGACCCGCTTCTGAATCCGCTGGGCGAGCTCAAGCTGCTTCTCAAGGTCCGCCGGCGTCACATTTGTCACCCGCGGATCGAGCTTGACGGTGAGGGGTGCGGTGTAGGTCTTGCCGGCCACGTTAAGCTCGACCTTGTAGGTTCCCGGAAGAACCCACGGCCCTTGGAGCGGCCAATCGGAAAATACCGCGCTCATTCCCGGCACTTTCCTTGCCTTCGGATATCGCAAGTGCCACACGAAACGGTTGAGCCCCGCGTGCACGGGCAACAGATTCTTTTCGCGCTTGGCTTCTTTCTTTTTCGATTCCGGGGGGAAGGGCGAGGCGGGTTTCGACGGCAAGCTTGAGAATTTGCGCACCAAGTTTCCGCGGCTGTCGAAGATTTGCAGCGTTACGGCTTCGCCTTTCTTGGGCGCGGCGGCCAGCGTGT
>JAKASC010000149.1 GCA_021828245.1 Acidobacteriota bacterium | reverse complement strand
CCTCGGTCTTCATGGTCATGGAGGTGAGCGGCAATTATTCCATCATCATCCCCGTCATGATTTCAAATACCATCGCTTACCTCATCGGTTACCGCTATCAGCCGACGCCTCTGTTTGATTTGCTGGCGCGACAGGATGGCGTGGAATTGCCCTCCATGGAGGAGCGGCGCGAGGAGACCACCCTGCAAATCGAGGACGCCATGCGTCCGCCGACGGAACTGGTCTTGCAAGCCGATGAAACCGTGGCCGAGGTCCTGCCGCGCGTTGAAGCGCTCCATCAACAATTTTTTCTGATTCGTCATCGTGACGGTAATTGGAGCGGCGTCTCCAAAGACACGCTGCGGCGCCTGAACGGAGAAGGGCAAGGCAACCTGCGGCTCTCGGAGGCTTTGCCCAACGCCGCGCTGCCCCACCTGCATCCCGACCAACCACTTGACCATGCCCTCCAGGTAATGGGTGATTGGCCCGTTCTGCCGGTGGTCCATCGGGCCGACTTCAATGACCTTCAAGGCGTCATCAGCTTGCCGGATATCCTCGCCGCCTACCGAGCTGCCTCGGGCAACCATCCGGGCAATTTCCAGTCGAGGGCTGCCTCACAAGCCAACGCTATCGCCAGGCAGAAGGCGCTATAGGCAGCTTGCGCGGGAAGGTTTGAAAAGCTCCCCGGTCTCGTTCCCAAGATTAGTTGTGAGGTGTTGGGAGCCGTCCTGTCTAACCAAGCTCTACATCCCAGAATTCCAGGAATTTTTTCACACGGGCCAGGAACGGATCGGCGAGGCCGCCGTCAATAAGCCGGTGATCGAAGCTCAGCGACAGATAAACCATCGGACGAATGGCAATGGCGTCCTGGCGAATGACGGGCCGCTTTTCAATGACCCCGACGCCCAAAATGGCCACCTGCGGTTGATGGATGATGGGGGTTCCAAACAAGCTGCCAAAGGCGCCGGGATTCGTCAGGGTAAAGGTGCCACCTTGCACCTCCTCAACCGACAAGCGCTTGGAGCGGGCGCGCTCGGCGAGGTCCGCCACGGCGCGAGCGAGTTCCACAAAGCTCTTCTCGCCGGCATTCTTGATAACAGGGACGATGAGCCCGGTCTCGAGCGCCACCGCGATGCCCAGATGAATGTCCCGGTGATAAACAATGTTCGTTCCCTCTAGCGAGCTATTGAGAATGGGGAATGCTTTGAGCGCCTCGACGGCCGCCCGCGCGAAAAAAGACGTGTAGGTCAGCTTAATACCGTGGCGGTGTTCAAACTCTTGGGCGGCACGCTGGCGTTGCTCCACCACGCGGGTCATCTCAACCTCAAACACAGTCGTCACGTGCGCCGAGGTTCGCTTGCTCAGCGTCATGTGCTCGGAGATCTGTCGGCGCATGGGCGTCATGGGAACCACGTGGGTGGGGCCGGTGAAAACGATCTGCGGCGGCGTCGCCAGGGCAGGGATGGAAGGAACGGCGGGCGGCGCCGCCGACGCTCCGGCCTGCCGACGCGCCACGTAGTCCAGGATGTCCTTTTTGCTGATGCGCCCGCCGGTGCCCGTGCCGCGCAGTTGCGTCAAGTCAACGCCATATTCCCTGGCCATGCGGCGCACAAGGGGCGAGGAGCGAACCTCCGCCTCGGATGACGTCGCCGGTAGTTCCGCCCCGGCAGGCGGAGTAACCGGCGCGACAACCGTGGAAGATTCCGGCTTAGTTGTCGCCGCGCCGCCGGTTGCCTGCGGGGCCTTCTCCGGCTCCTCTCCATCAATCACCGCCACGACGGTGTTGACCGCAACCGTTTCGTTTTCCTTGACCAAAATCTTGGTCAGCACGCCGGCAGCGGGCGAGGGAATTTCCGCGTCCACTTTATCCGTCGTGATCTCAAACAGCGGCTCGTCGCGCTCTACGCGCTCGCCAACCTTCTTGAGCCACTTCGTGACCGTTCCCTCGGCCACGCTCTCTCCCATTTGCGGCATGATGACGTTCGTAGGCATGTTCTAACCTCAACCAGGTTCGCTGTCAAAAGCTTGGGGCTGAACGCCGCCAGCAGGATCCGTTTCGGAAGCTTGGTGCCTAAAGCTCGGTTTCTCTTAGTACGCCGCTAAGCGCCGCGCTGCCTCAATCACCTTTTTAGCGTTCGGCAAAAAGAACTCTTCGAGCGGCGGCATAAAGGGCACGGGCGTGTTGGGCGCGGTCACGCGAACGATGGGCCCGTCCAAATCCTCAAACGCCTTTTCGGCGATGAGCGCCTCCAGCTCTCCGGCCATGCCACCGGTGCGCGTGTCTTCGTGCAGCAGAATCACTTCACTGCACTTGCGCACGCTTTGGAGCACGGCGTCCCTATCGTAGGGCAGGAGGGTTCGCAAATCAACGACCTCGTGTGAAATCCCTTCTTTCGCCAACGTCTCCGCCACCTCGAGCCCTGTCCAGAGCATGGCATCGTAAATGACGACGTTGATGCCGGTTCCCTCGCGCGTGGAGCGGACGCGCGCGACGCCTTGGCGGGTCGGATAGCAGCGGTCTGAACGGGCTTGAAGACCTGGGGGCGGCCCTGAGCGCGGGCAGGTTGAGAGCGCGATGTGACGAGCGTCACATTGCGGTTGAAATGCCGGCGGCGCGGGTGTATAAGGCGAAGTGAAAGAAGCTAGACCAATCTGAGGAGGCTAACTTGATGGAAGACGATAAGAAGGTGATTGACCTGCTTCCCGAGGAGGCACTGGTCGAACGCGAAAGCCTCGTTCCGACCTGACACTAACCGAGATCCGGCTCGTGAGGCCGGAATCTATAGCCTGAGGGGGAGCTGAACCCAATTCTGCCAGGGTTGGGTGCGCTCCCCTTCATTTTGCTTGCGCCGGTAGCCGAGAGACGCCCTCATGCCCACCGAGAAAATCCTAGTTGGCGCCTTTTACAATCCCCATCTTGCTGAGGAAACGCTGGCCTCCGCGGGCTTGATTGACCACCTGGCGATGGCCGATCCGCCGGAGAAAAACGACCCGTACTTTCCTCAAATTCGCGAACGATTCGTTCTCCTGCTGCACGATTACATCCATCAGTTGGCCGATCCCATTCCGCCGCATGCTCTCGAGCGAGCGCGTCAACTGGCCGAGCTTTACCGCACAACCTGGGTCGCCGAGCATTGCCAGTGCGTCATGACCGAGGACGGGCGGTTCAACGTGGACTACGTTTTCCCGCCGCTCTACACGCGCCAAATGCTCGACCGTTATACCGAAAACGCCAAGGTTCTGATGAACGCCCTGGGACGGCCGCTGGTGATGGAGCAAATTCCGCGATATTTTCGCGCTGACCTGGACGAGATGACGGAGGGGGAGTTTTTGCGCGAGTTTTTTGAAGCCACGGGCGCGGGCTTTCTGCTCGACATCGCGCACGCTTGGCTTGAGGCGCATTATCGCGGCAAGCCAGCGCGTGAATATCTCAATACATTGCCGCTCGATTTGGCCACGGAACTGCACGTCGCCGGCATGACGGAATACTCCGACCTCGAAGGGCCGTGGATCGCGCCAGTCGAACCGACCGACGACATGCTGGACCTGGCCGCGTGGGCCTTTGAGCGCATGCCCGAGGTTCGCGCCGTGACCTTCGACGCCTTCTCGACCTTGCTCCAGCCGGGCGCCATCCCACGCACGGTCGAGCGAACCCGCAAAAGGCTGAACCTCATATGAATTCTCGCCAGGCACAAGACGTGATTCTCCGCCTGCTCGCTGACGGGCCGTTTCGCGCCTCGGTGATGGCGGATGCGGCCGCGCAAGGAGCCGACGTCGCCGCGGTCGCACGCGGCGTTGACATGGCGGCGCTCGATCGCTTTGGGCGGTTTCTTTGCCGGCATTATTATCGCGAGCGCATCGTCCACTATTTCAAGTACGCGCGGGCGTTGGCTCCGATGACCGACCGCCCGCCCGAAGTGGTGCTCAAATCAGCAGAATTCAAGGCCCTGATGCCGCGCCTGATTTTGGGCGAACGGACAAGCGCGCAAGCAGTGGCGGATCTGCTCAAAGCGCATCTGACCCGCGAGGCAGAGGCGATTCGGGCTGCCATTCCGTTCTGGGATGATCTCGTCGCCTATCAAGCGGTTTTCTTTCTGAGCGACGCAAGGCCGGCCGCCTCCGAGGCGAGGAGATATCCGACGCGCGCCGAGAGCACCACGCTGCTGGAGCTCGAATGGGATTTGCCTGCCGTGCTGCCGGCGTTGCTTCGTCCTTTTAGCCGGCTTCCCATGCCGCCTCGCCAACGCACGCGGCTGCTCTTTGCACGGTCGCCGGAAGGGGAAGTCACGGTCGTGCGCTGCAACGACGCGTTGCGCGACCTCCTTGAAGGATTGACGGGCGACGTGGAGCCGGCGAGCCTGGCCGCGCGCCTGGGCCTCGATGCTGCCTCGCTAGAAAAAACGCTCCGCCAACTGGAACGCCTCGGGGCCATCATCGCGCAGGGCAGCTTTTCATCGTCCCACGTCGGCTCGGAGCCGGCCGACGCAACGACGGCGCGGAAATATCCATGAATAGCCGACCGGGATACGCTGGGCGACGAAGGCCTGATGACCATCGAGTTTGAAACGCTGGTGACGGAAAATCAGTTGGCGGCGGAATATTTGAGCGGCCTGGAGCGCGGCTTTCTTGCTGAGAAATTTTTCTATTGGTTCCCGCTGTCGGTTCGGGCGTGGCTGGACCTCTGCAACAGCTCGCAGCCGTACAAGAACTACTCGCGGTCGCTCGAACTGCTGACTCGTCATGCTTTGGAAATTGCCGCAGCGTGCTCGGCCCGAGACATCGAAGTGGTGGGATTGGGCGCGGGACAAGGTGATAAGGATGTCTTATTGCTGGAGGCGCTTCGTTCGAGCGGCAAGACCGTTTTCTATCGCCCCGTGGATTCGAGCATGGCCCTCCTTGAAATGGCGGTCGGGCGGGCTGTCGAGCACGGTTGCGCCGGGCGCGGGTTGAAAGCTGACATCGAGGACGCGCGCACGGCTCATTGGCTGTCGAAGACCGCTGCGCGCCCACGGCTCTATCTGATTTTGGGCAACTCGCTCGGCATTACGGACCCTTCGAATTTTCTTCGTTTGCTTCGGGTACTTCTCCGCCCGCAGGATTGGGTTCTGTTAGACGGAGAAATTTTTAATCCGGACACCACACTGCTCGGCTACGACCACCCGGCCAATCGCCGGTTCGCTTTTGCACCGCTCGCGAGCCTCGGGTTGAAGGAAGAGGAAGACGGGGAATTAATTTTTACGCTCGCCCCGGCGCCGCAATTGGAGGGCCTCTATTGGGTTCAGAAATATTTTCAAGCGGCGCGGCCGCTGAGCTTGCCGGTAGCCGGAAAGTGGATTCAGTTGAAAGAAGGCCAGAAAGTTCGCATGAGTCCCTCGTGGAAGTATGCACGCCCCGCCCTCGATGGGCTGATTCGTGAAACCGGTGGCCTGAGCGTCGCCCAGGAATGGGTGAGCGACGACGGGCAGTTTGTGATGAGCTTGGCCCGCCGGCAGAACGGCGCATGACAGGCGAAACCTTCCAACCGGCGATTGAATTCCTTCAAGCGCGCTACGCCGTGGGTGGCCATGACATTCTCTCCGGGCTCGACCTGGTGGTTGCGCCCGGAGAAGTGCTGGCGTTGGTCGGCCGCAGCGGCTCCGGCAAAACCACCACGCTCAGGCTCATCAACCGGCTGCTCGACCTGACGGGCGGCGACGTTCGCGTGGAAGGCCGCTCGGTCCGCGACTGGGACCCCATCCGATTGCGGCGGCATATCGGTTATGTGATTCAGGAGGCGGGATTGTTTCCCCATTTCACGGTGGAGCGCAACGTGGCGTTGATTCCGCGTTTGGAGGGTTGGCCGCCGGAGCGCGTTCGAGCGCGTGTGGAGGAGCTACTACACCTGGTGGGACTGGAGCCAGCGAAATTCCGAGACCGCCATCCGCGCGAACTCTCCGGTGGCCAACGGCAGCGCGTCGGCGTGGCGCGGGCGCTCGCCGCCGACCCGCCCATCCTGCTGATGGATGAGCCGTTTGGCGCGCTCGACCCGCTGAGCCGGGCGGAGATTCAGCGGGAGTTTTTGGCATTACAAAGCCGGTTGAAGAAAACCGTGGTTTTGGTGACGCACGACA
>JAKASC010000148.1 GCA_021828245.1 Acidobacteriota bacterium | reverse complement strand
TCTTTCGCTTGTTTTCCGCGATGAGGGGCATCGAGCCGGGCGCCGCTGGAGACTGCACCTGTTCGGACAGCATCATGGCCTTTTCCCGCACCTTATTGGCGATGGCTGAGCCAATGGCTCCTAACGGTGAATCAAGCGGCACACAAGTGGTAGGTGGTATGTAATCGGTTAGCGAAAAGACCTCATTTCGGAACGCAACCTTGGCCAGGGGAAAACTGTCGCACTGGGCGGGCGGAACTTCGTCGGCCACCAACATGAGCTGCGGTCGCAGCCGCGGAATTTGCACGGCTCCCTCTCCGGTGTTTTCGTCCGCCACCGGCTCTCCCTCCCACGATTGATACCGCCGCGCGAGACCCTTTTTCATGCCCTCTTCTTCACTTGGAACCGCGAGGTAAATCGGTAGGGGATGGTCTTTAAGCTCCTCCGCTTTGGGCTTAAGGTCCACCTCGACCGTTGTCCCATCGCCTGCCCGGTGAAAAACCAATAGGCCATCCGGCATGGTAGCCTCGAGTTCGAGGACTCGAAATATCCCTGACAGTAAGAGGTTGGCATCAATCCGCAGTCTTCGCACGCCCCAAAAATAAGGTTGAATGGTCAGCGCGCTATGCTCAACAAGGCTTTCCTGCCTGCGGCATAGTTGTTGAAAATGCTGCGGCGTCAACAACATGCCTTCGTGCCATTGAATGGCTTCCGGGACCTTTTTGGGCAAGAGAGCCTCCCGCGGCACCCCTTCGGTCGTTTATTGTCTGTTCTGGAGAGCGAAGTTGTCTTGGAGAAGATTAAGCACCAACGGCTTGCGGATGTTAATCACCGCCCGATGGGCGCCAGGGCTGAAATAGTCGGCAAACAGAATCCCCCCAATGAACTTGGCTCCGGGCTTAAACTTGACCGGGCCATAATGTTGCCCTGGAACCAACTCCAAACTTTTCAATATCTTGACGCTTCCAGGATGGTCCAACAGGATTTGGGACCGCTGAGCGAACCACTGACTGGCCGTCAACTTTGCCAACGTTGGGAGCAGCTTCTTATCACTGACGGCCACAATGTCCAATGCGACGGGGCTGTTGGAGTTCGCGTTCGAGGCCGTGTTCACCTCCAAAGACATGCTCCCTCCAACCCCTAACTTCGACTCCAATTCCCGCTTCGGCAACCCACACCCTGCCATCCCCACCACGATGGCCAAGGCTACCACTGCGTAACGCACCTTCTTATATCCTAGTGCCCAAAGGCTGTCAAGCCTAGCTCCCTCAGTTAAGCTCTCTACCCGTGAACGCGGTTGCGGTGTGGACAATTCCCCCCTCCCTCGAGGAGCAGCTTCGGCCACCGGCTGCGTATGTCCCTCAAGACAACGTCCTCCCTAGATTTACCTATCCTGATTTTAGTGTCAATGCTGAGGATGGAAGCAACCTTGTCGCAAACACCCCCTGTGCCCTAACGGGCGCTTCCCCTCCACAATATGTTCATGGGCAAGGAGCCGGTAATGACTCTATCGCTTTTGGGGATTAGCGGCGGCGGCGCCGAGGGCCGGGGCGATGGTCCAGCCCGAACTGCTCAATCTTTCGACTGAGCGTGTTGCGATGGATGCCGAGCAATTGCGCTGTCTTGGATTGATTGCCGTTGTTTTTCTCGAGGACCTTGCGGATGAACCTCTTCTCGAATTCGTTGACGGCGTCCTCAAAATCCACGCCCTGCTCGACGAGCTGATTGACCAAGGCTTCGAGCTGCTCTTTCACGGCCGCACTCCACAGATACGAGGTTCAGGGGCCTAGGGGGTCGAACGTAAGGCTCGCCGGTCCTTTGCGGCCAGGGAGCCACGGAACTTGTCAAACCCCTCTCTGAACTGTTCCCTCAGCTTGCCCGGCATGGCCAGAACAATGAGTTGGGCTCCGGCTGAGACGTAAGGGGCCAGACGGGATTGTCCAACTGCACGAGGCTTGATGGAGAAAGCCATCAGCGCCATCAATAACACCGAGTCAATCACCAAACCGCGCACCAAGCCGAAAAGGCCGCCTAAGAACCGGTCAAACCACTCCAGCTTGGCTGCCTTCACCAGCTTCTGCGCCAGCATTCCCAGGATCGCTCCAATGAGGAGCGTCCCGCAAAAAAGGGCCAGAAAGCCGACGCCAAGAGCAATCGCGTGAGAGCGTGTTAGATCGTCAAACCACGCTCCCGCTCGCGGATATCCCAGCGCCGCCACCACGAGTGCGGCGATCAAGGATGCCAGCGTAATAAGTTCTCGGACAAAACCTTTCAAAATGGCCGCGACCACCGAGCCTGCCAAAATGGCGGCCATGACCCAATCGAGCCAATTCCAGGGTCCCATCGTATGCGCCCGGCTGATGTGGGCTTACTCCAACTCCCGACCGGTCAATCGGCAGTACGCCTCGCGGTATTTCTCGCTGGTCTTTTGCACGACTTCGGCGGGAAGCGGGGGCGGAGGCGGCTCTTTATTCCACTGGACGGATTCCAAATAATCGCGCACGAATTGCTTGTCGAAGGAAGGCTGAGGCCGTCCGGGCGCGTACCCCTCCGCCGGCCAAAAGCGCGAAGAATCCGGCGTCAGCACCTCGTCAATCAGAATGATTTCGTCCTCGCAAACGCCCCACTCAAACTTGGTATCGGCAATCAGAATGCCGCGCGATTCGGCGTATTGACGGCCTTCGCGATAAACCTCCAGGCTGAGGGCGCGGAGTTTCTCCGCTTCCGCCTGACCGATGCGTCGGGCTGCTTCTTCGAATGAAATGTTTTCGTCGTGCCCTGTCGTGCTTTTGGTGGCCGGCGTAAAAATGGGCTCCTCGAGTCGGGCTGACTCTGTGAGGCCGCTCGGCAACTTAACCCCGCAAACGGATTGGGAGGCTTGATATTCCTTCCAGCCGGAGCCGGCAAGATAGCCTCGCACCACGCACTCGATGGGGAAGGGCTTGGCCTTTTTTACAAGCATCGAGCGCCCTTCCAGTTGATCCGCCTGTGCCCGTAACCTTGCGGGGTAATCCTCGACCCGAGTCGTTACGAAGTGACTGGCCACACGGTCACGAAAGCGCTCGAACCAAAAGCGAGAAAGCTGGTTAAGCACTTTCCCTTTGTCGGGAATGCCCTCGCTCAAAACAACATCAAAGGCAGAGATCCGGTCCGTCGCCACGATGAGCAGATGGTCGCCATCCACCTCGTAAACATCGCGAACCTTTCCGCGCGAGAATAGCCGAACACCTTCTAATTGGGTTTGTAACAACGTCGAATTAGGCATCGTCGGAATCATAAAAACTGGGATAGCCGTCATTGTAGAACAACTGCCGCCGTTGTCAAACGGAAAACTTCGTCGCGATGCCCATGCCCGAGAAAGGTGTTGCGAAAGAATTTTCTCTCAACCCACACCATCCCGCTCGCGGCCGTGCTCGGGCGGGAGCGCAAGGCGATAGCGACTTTCCAATAGACGGCGGATGAGCGCTAGAAATTCTCCGCCTCAACTCCGGCGCGAAGAAACAAAGCCGCGGCGCCGTAGATGCCGACGTTCTTGTTGAGCTTGGCACGGAGCAAGGGCACCCGGCGGGCTAAGTTGGGGTTGATAGAATGGTAGGGAATCGTGTTGCGGATGGCTTGAAACAAGGGCTTGCCAATCTGGGCCACGCCGCCGCCGATGACAATGGCATCAGGATCGAACAAAGCGATCATCCCTCCCAACCACACGCCCAGGAAGAAGCCGGTTTGCTCGACAATGAATTTTGCGACGGCGTCGCCGCTCTCGGCGGCCTGAGCGATCAGTTGAGGAGTCAAGCGGTTCAGTTGACCGTGCGTCAAATCGCGCAGCAAGCTCGGCTGAGTGTGGTCCTGCAACAGGTGAACCTGAGCGCGACGCACCATGGCGGGCCCGGCGGCCAGCGCCTCAATGCATCCGAACGAACCGCAGCCGCAGCGGTAGGGGCTGTGATAGTCCACGCAGACGTGACCGCCCTCGCCCGCAACGCCGTTCTTACCGTGATAGATTTTCCTGTTAATGATAATCCCCGTGCCAATGCCGGTGGAGACGGTAACGTAAAAGACGTGACGGTGGCCGACGGCCGCGCCGAACAATACTTCCGCCAACCCAGCGGCGTTGGCATCATTCTCCACCTTGGCCTTAACGTGGAACCGGCGTTCAACTTTCTCCGCCAGCTTGACGTTCTTCCAACCCGGCAGATTGGGCGGGTTGATAACCAAGCCCGTGTGCGGGTTGAGCGGTCCCGGCGCCAGCAGACCGATCCCTTCCAAAGCCTCCGGTCCACCCGCCGCATCGTGCAATTGTTGGATGAGCGTCAGGATTTGCGCCAGGCTGGCGGCGTAACCACGTTCGGCGTGGGTGGGTAGAATGAGCGACTTGACCAAGCGACCTTGCGGCGTGACCAATCCGCCGGCCACTTTGGTCCCGCCAATGTCAATCCCTATGATGAGCCTTCGCATGATCTTCGCGTGCCTTTCCCGCGGGCGCTCTACTCGAAGCTCGGCCATTGTATCCCAAGCAGAGCCGGACCGGAAAGTTTCCTTCTTCGGTGTTCCTTGCTGGCTCTGGAGCTTCCGCTACTCTCCGCTTGACGCTCTGGCACGGCTTCTCTAAGATGGCAACCAGGCTCGGTAGGTGGGAACTCATGCCGAAAGGCCGCGTGATGCGCAGAAACCGGCACCCCAGGGAGAACGTCGCCAGGGTGGAAATACCTGACAAGCGTTATTTCCGGATCGGCGAGGTGAGTGAGTTGGCGGAGACCAAGCCGTATGTCCTCCGCTATTGGGAAACCGAGTTCCCCTTGCTGAAACCCACAAAAAGCCCCACCGGTCATCGCCTTTATCGCCGCGAGGATGTGGAGATGGTGCTGGCCATCAAACGCCTACTCTATGAGCAAGGCTTCACCATCGAGGGCGCGCGGAAACGACTTGCCGAGGAAGTGAACGGCGGCCGGACGATGGCGCCACCCGCGGCCGCCAAGCTTGAGACCTCTCCGTTGCGCGCCATTCAGCGGGAGCTCGAGGCAATCTTGACATTGCTTTCGCGCCAATGCTAGCGTGAAAGCGAGCCGCCAAGGGTCGTGGATGCGCCACGCGCGCGTCACGCTTTGCCGGGTTTCCACCCTTCGCGCGGATCTCTTGTTAGCCAGGGCCGGGACGTAGCGCAGCCTGGTAGCGCACTTGCTTGGGGTGCAAGTGGTCGCCGGTTCAAATCCGGCCGTCCCGACCAATTCATCGCCGCCACGGATCAGGGTGGGATAACCGATCCGACGGAACAAGAGGCTCTTGGGAACGAGATCCTGAATGTTAAAATGCCTGGGTCTTCTGCGAAAGTGGCGGAATGGGCAGACGCGCCAGACTTAGGAACGCCGAAAGGCCCCAATCCAGGTGATCCTACGAAGGAAAGCGCTTGAAGAATCAATCACTTCATATTCTTAGATTCGCCCAGGGTCGCCTCCGCTTGGGCACACCTAAGGACACACCAAAACACATTGTTAGGAGAAACGGCGCGTTTTACTGAAATGCTCTAAATAGAGGCACAGTCGTGGAGCGCCCACGAACCGGACAACCCGTCGCAGTGCCAACGCCAGGAGAGCCCTACAAGGCTTTTGTCCCTGGCCCATTGCCGCTCGCTCTTGGCCTGAACATTGGTGAGGTTTCGGCAAGCTTGCATGGCTTCGCCTGACCGAAATTGCAAACGTCTGCCTTTTGCCCATTGAGGGCGAGGAGGACAGACGATGGCCAGCAAGTGATCTGATATCCTCCCCTAACCTAGGGAGGCTTTACCGCCGTTTCAAACGGTGGCGGAGCGCACACGACGGGCGCTTGCCGATTTCGGAGCGCTTGTGGGCTGCGACGGCGGAACTGGCACGTGAGCACGGAGTTTTCCCCACGGCGAAGACCCTGCCTCTGGAGTATGGCAAGCTCAAGCAACGGGGGGGACGCGCCGGTTCCGGCATTGAAGGGACGGGTGGCGAACGGGCCGACCGGCATAACATTCGGGGTGAGCATATCTCCGTTGACACCATTCCGCTGGTGGGCGAGCAGCCGCTGGCGGAGGCCGTGCGAGCCGTGGCGCGTCTGCCACGGGCGCGCGCGTTGGTGTTGGCGGGGGCGCTGATGG
>JAKASC010000002.1 GCA_021828245.1 Acidobacteriota bacterium | reverse complement strand
TTGCTGGTGCCGGGTTTGCGGTAATGGGTTTCGAGCGAAACCGTGGAGCAGTAGCCGTCCCGCCGAAGCGCCTCCCATTGGCCCTTCCAGTCAATCACGCCGCCGCCGACCGGGGCCCACTCCAGTTTGCCGGTCCGGCGGTTTTTGCGCACGTCTTTGACGTGAACGTGCTCCACCCAGCCACGGACCGCCTCATAGCCGTCGGGGTAGGGCGTCTCACCCAACATGGCTGCGTTCGCCGGGTCCCAGGTGGCGCGCAGGTGAGGCGAGTTGATGTCGCGCAGCAGGCGCCCCAATTCCTTGCCCGTTCCCACGTTGCACTCGTGCTCGTTTTCGAGCGTCAGGAGGATTCCGTTCTTTCCGGCCAACTCGGCCGCCCAAGCCAAGCCCTCGCGGACATGAGGATAGGCCTCTGCGGGATGGTCCACGCGCCAGTAACTAAAAACCCTCACCCGGCGGGTCCCGAAAAAACGGGCCAAGCGAAACGACTCCTCCAACAGCCGCTCCGTATCCGCGTCGGTGAAATTCGCTCGGAAAGTGTCGCGCTGCTCCTGGGGCCGAGCGGGAAGCTGCGGCAGGTTGTATTTGAAAATGGGCGAGCCGATTTGCAAGACCTTCAGATGGTGTTGCTCCATCAGCGCGCGGGCGCGGTCAAGCTCCGCCCGGGAAAGATTCATCACATTCTTGTTCCACAGCCGGCGCAATTCGCACCCGCGCAGGCCGTGACGGGCAATAAAACGGACGGCGACCTCAAAGTCCTCCGCGATTTCGTCGGTAATGATACCGAGTTTCCAGCCGAGAGCGGCAAGCTGCCGGGCGCGAGGCGCGTCCGCGGCTTGGGCAGGATTGACTGCCGCACTCCGACCGTTGCCCTGCGACCCCGAGCGTTCCATTGCAAGCTCCTCTTGTGCGCGGCCCCACATCCCTCCCGTCCGCGCTCCGGCCGATGACCGGCGGGATGCGTCTCCGTTGGGGGCCGCGTGCTTCTATCGAACGTATCGAAACCCGTAGATGCGCCGGCCGCCCAGGTCAAAAAGAGCGCGGCGACGCACCTCGGCCTTTTGCTCGAACGCGTCGTCCCCCGGCGAGTAAGGGCAAACCACCGACACCGTGTCTCCGACGTGGAGGTCCATGCCGAGGTTGGCCGCAAAACCGTTCTTCGACATATTTTCGGTTTTGGTAATTTCCACTTCTCCGTTCGCGTTGCGGATGCGGATCGGCATTTTCATTCCCAGGCGTTTTTCGCCCCGTTTTTCGACTTTCTTCAAAGCTTCATCGAGGCGGGGCGGGGGGCTGGTCGGTTCCGTCTCGGCGAAGGCGCGGGGACGGCGAATGGTATCCGCGTAGGTCCAATACATCAGCTTGGCGCAACGGTCGCAGGGACGTGTCACCTGGCCGGTCGCGTTCAAAACCTCCACTTCCATCAAGGTGACGGTCCAAAGAGCTTGCTGCCGGCAGCCTCGGCACTCCAGCAGAGCTCCGGCCTCCGAACCCTGCGGATCCATCGCGGCGGGCAATTCCACTCCCCAAATATTGCGGCCGCTTTCCGTGCACTCCACGCCCAGCTCGTTGGGGCTGGTGCCCGTGCCCGTGGTCATCAGCCCCACCACTCGAAAGTCGGCTTCATTGTAATTTTCCAAATTGACAATGCGAATCGAATCTCCCGGATTCACGCGGTGGGTGAGGGCAATTTGCGCGCCGGCGCGGCTGATGATTCGGGTATGCGTGTCCTCGGAAAATTGTGTTCCCGCCAGGTCAATGCCGATGACGCGAATGGGAATGGAGAGCGCTAAGCGCTCCGAACGTCTTTGCTCGAGGGAACCCATTGTCACCCCCTGTCAGCCGGAATGCTCGACACTTGAAGCGAACCGCACGCTCGGCGCTCGGCCCGACCTACTCTATCAGCGCCGGGAGTAGGACTCAAGATGCTACCGCCTGTACAGGCTTTTGGCGATTGTGTTAGTTTGCAATACTGGGATCATTACTATGTCGAGCGTGCGAGTCCGCTTTGCTCCGAGTCCTACCGGTTATGTCCACGTCGGTAACGCGCGAACGGCGCTTTTCAACTGGTTGTTCGCGCGGCATCATCAGGGGCAGTTTATCCTCCGCATCGAAGATACGGACGTGGAGCGGTCGCGCGCGGAATACGAATCCCAACTCCTGGACGATCTGCGGTGGCTGGGCCTGGATTGGGACGAAGGGCCGGATAAGGGCGGCGCGCACGGGCCGTATCGCCAATCGGAGCGGCGCGAACTCTACGGCAAGTTCGCCCGCCAATTAATCGAGACCGGACAAGCCTATTATTGTTTCTGTACGCCGGAGCAACTCGAGGCGGAGCGCCAGGCAGCGCTCGAAGCCGGGCGTCAGCCGAAATACTCCGGGCGATGCCGAGCTATTCCGTTGCACGAGGCGGAACGTCGCCGCGCCTCGGGCGAAGCGGCGGCGGTCCGATTGAAAATCCCGGAAGGCATTTACCGTTGGCGCGACGTGGTGCACGGCGAAACGAGCTTTTCGAGCGAGGTCATGGGAGACCTCATCCTGATGCGTTCGAGCGGCCAGCCCGCCTACAACTTCGCCGTGGTGATTGATGACTACTTCATGCAGATTTCCCACGTGATTCGGGGCGATGACCACATCTCGAACACGCCTCGGCAGTTGGCGCTCTATCGCGCTCTCGGCTGGACGCCGCCCCAGTTCGCTCACCTCTCGACCATTCTCGGTCCTGACCGCACGCGCCTTTCCAAGCGTCACGGCGCCACGTCGCTTGAGAACTTTCGCCAGATGGGCATTCTGCCCGAAGCCTTGCGGAATTATCTGGCGCTCCTCGGCTGGTCACCCGCCGACGGCAAAACGGAAATTCTGAGCACAGAGCAACTCATCGCGCAGTTCTCACTCGATCACATCACCAAAAGCCCCGCAGTGTTCGATATTAAAAAACTTTACGCCTTCAATCGGCATTACATCAGCCAGATCAACGTGGGAGACTTTGACCGCGACGCTGCCCTCCGCGCGTGGGTCGAGCAGCACTTGGTTGACGTCGGCTATCTTGAACGTCCGATCAACGGCAAGCTCTCCGAGTGGCTTTTCAAAAAGCTTTTCCTCATCCTGGCGCCTTCTGTGGACCGGCTGGACGAACTGTCGGCGCGCGCCTCGGTGGTCTTCAACTACGATGCGCAGGCCATGATGGAGCGCGGACCGACGCGCGACGTTGTGGAACAACCGGGTGCGCGCCAAGTGCTCCAAGCCTTCATATCCAAGGCTTTGGCGGAGACGGAACTCAGCGGCGAGCGGTTTCGAGCGATAACCAAAGAAGTCCAAAAGGAAACCGGAAAGAAGGGCAAAGAGCTGTTTCATCCGATTCGCGTGGCGCTCACCGGTCAAGTGTCCGGCCCGGAGCTCGAGAAATTGGTACCCCTTTTCGAAGAAGGCTCGAAGCTGCCACTGAAAAAACATGTGAAAAGCTGCGCCGAGCGGCTGCGCGAATTCCAAGCGGCGGCAAAACTGTAACAGCGTTCCGGCGCGGCGGTCCCTGCGGTTTCGATTATGGATTGGCGGCAGGCGGCAGCGGAGGCAGGGGCACGAGGCATGTCCAAGGGAAAATTCCCGGAGGTGCTCTACGGCATCCATGCCGTGGCTGAGGCTCTCCGGTCGCGGCCCGTAGAGTACGTGGCGATTTCGCGCGGCGCTGCGAACCCGCGCTTGCAGCAGTTGATTGATGAATGCCGGTCAGCCGGCGTTTCTCTGCGCTTTCTGCCGCGCGCGGCGCTCGAACGGCAAGCCGCCACGACCCACCATCAAGACGTGATTGCGGTTTGCGCGGCCAAAGCCTATGAAAGCCTGGAGGCTTTGCTCGATGGAAATGAGAAGCCCCTGCTCGTCGTTCTGGACGGCGTGGAAGATCCCGGGAACCTCGGCGCCGTGATTCGCACCGCGGTTGGCGCCGGCGCGGACGGCATCGTCGTACCGGAGCGGCGGGCGGCGGGACTTTCTCCGGCGGTGGCGCGCGCGGCGGCCGGCGCCCTCGAACACGCTCGCGTCGCTCGCGTTCCCAACCTGCCGCGCGCTTTGGCCACTCTGAAGAAACAGGGCCTTTGGGTCTATGGATTTGAAGCCGGCGCCCCCACCGCCTATTATGACCTCGAATATCGCAGCCCTTGCGCGCTGGTGTTTGGGGGCGAAGGAGGTGGGTTGCATCGGCTGGTGGGGGAAGGCTGCGACCAACGCGCCAGCATTCCGCTTCAAAGTGCGGTAGAATCGCTCAACGTCTCGGTGGCGGTGGCCGTTGTGCTTTATGAGGCGGTGCGGCAGAGACGACCAAGGTGAGGCGGCCTCTGCGTCGGGCCGCCGGTTACAACGCCACTGCAGCCGGTTTCATCTAAAGGATGAGGGTCCAGAAGACGCGAGAGGAGCGTGCGATGCGCAACGCTCGAAGCCAAAAGCAGCGCGTTATAGTTGCCGCAATCACTTTCCTGCTGGGAGGGAGCCTGGGGGTTCTGTCGCTTAGGGCCCAAACCGCCGGCGGGCAAAGCTCCGCCACGCCCGCTGACCGCCCGGACACCAAAGCCGCCATCAAAGTCCAATCGAACCTGGTCACCGCGCCGGTGACGGTGACCGACCGCTCCGGCCAGGTGGTCTATGGGCTGCGGGAGCGCGACTTCCGCGTTTATGACAACGGCATTCCTCAGCAGATTACCCGATTCGACCACGAAGAACACCCTGTCTCTGCCGTCGTGTTAATTCAAGACAATGACGCGGTGGCGCCGCTGGTCAAAAATCTGGATTTTATTGTGCCGGTGCTGACGCAAATGTTGCTGGGGCCGGAAGGCCGGGCGGCCGTCATTCTTTACTCCGATCAAATAAAACGGGTGCAGGACTTCACCAACTCCAGCCGTCGGCTGGATGCCGCACTGAAAGATATTCGGGCGGAGGGCGGCGGCGCGCGGCTCAATGACGCCATCATGCAGGCGGTTAACCTGCTCGATCACCGTCCCAAGGAAGATCGCCGGATCATCCTGGCGATTTCCAATGGCTGGGATTCGGGCAGTGAGACGACGCGCCGAGAAGTGGTCGAGCGAGCCGCTGCCGCCCAGGTCAGCATCTACGGACTCGACCTGAGCGGACTTAAATCGCTTCTGAAGCGCAAGCCCACGCCGCCTCCGCCCAACCCGATTGACACCAACGTCGCCCGGCCGCCTGTCCCCGGCATGCCCAATACACCGGACATGGACACCCGCATCTGGGAGAACCCCGTTCCCGGCGGACCGATTCTTGGCGAGGTGGCACGGACGACCCTCAGCCACTCGATCATTTTTAAGAGCCCTCTCGCGTTTTACACCCGCTTTACCGGCGGCGCCCTTTACTCCCAATGGTCGTCTCAGGCGCTGGTGCAGCATTTGGCTCGCCTGGCGGATGAGATTCACACCCAGTACGAGCTGGCTTACGTTCCAAATGATCTTACGCAAACAGGCTTTCACCGCATCGAGGTTCGCGTGACCATGCCCGGCCTGCGCGTGCGAAACCCCGAAGGTTACTTCTACTATAAGCCGGGAACACGCTGAACCAGGCTCGCGGAGCTTCGGCCCAGGAATCGGGAAAATATCCGAAGCGGGTACAGGAGTGGGGTTGCGGTGCCATCCCACCGTGGCAATAACGCGGCAGGGTGTAACCAAGAACTAATAATAATGTTCGTGGGTTTCAACCTGGACGCGCCGCCCCACCTTGAGGTCAATCTCCGCCAGATAAGGCCGCATGGCTTTCGGAGAGACGGCGAGAATCATGGCGCGCTGGGCGCGAGCCGTTCGATAGACGACCGTGAAGTAGCGATTGTGGTTTCCGCCGTGACCCCGCGGTGCAAACCGCCATGCGAGTCCCATGCGGCGGACTTGAGGGCTGACCTCGGCTCGGTATTGCATCACCAGAATCGAATGGTAAGGGATGGTAATGGAACCTTCCGGGCAACGGAAAACCATGGAGGACGCGGTCAACCCCAGCTCGCCGCGACATCCTTTTCTGATTTTTTCCGTTCCCCCAACATATTTGAACGGAGCAGCACGATACCTTTCGCGCGCCGGGCGCGGCGATGCCCGCAGGGTCGCGCTCCAGCCGAGGGCCCAACAGGCCAATAGCGTCGCGGCCGTTTGCCGACGCCGCCATCTCCAGCTCCGCCCTTCGCTTTTCGAACCGATTTCCATGCCGTTTCTTTCGAGCCACAGGTTAGGCACTGCTTAAGGCCCGGCTGTAGCGGAAGTCGTGGCGCGATGGTCCCCGGTCGCAGAGGCCACGGGCACATTGACCTCCACGTACCACGGAATGGCCAGGGTTCCCCAATGCGCAGGAAGAAATTTCCAGTTGCGGAGTGAAGCGTGGGCCGCACTTGCTTGGTCATCCATGCGAACGATGGGTTCGGCGTCCAGGACCCGTCCGCTTTTCCCCACCAACACGCGCATCCGAACTGACTGTCCCGGCGCGGCGCGCGTGGGAGCGCGAACGACCTGCGGCGGCTTCACCTGGCGCGCGAAATCCCGTGCCGGATGGATGGGCAAGCTGGTCACTTTCCAGACGCGCAGCGCAAAATTGACGCGGATATGAGTTTCAAAGCTCACGGGGCCGTGAGCGCCCACGTAAGGGCGATAGTGCCAACGCCGCACGGCCTTCAGCGCCGCAGCCGCCAACAACGCTTGGCCTCGCAAGACGTGAACCTTACCCACGCGGCCTTGCGGGGTGACAATCACCTGCAAGTCCACCTTGCCCTGAACGTAGTTGATTCTGGCTAAGGGAGGATATTCAGGGATGACTTGGCGCACCAGCAACCGCGTGGCCATGCGCTTGCTCAACACGACCGGCGAAGTTTCCGAAGCCCGCCTCGGCAGGGCCTTGGTAGAAAAGGTCGCCAACAGCATCGTCAACAGCACTTGCGAGCCCATCGCTTGGCTCCGACGGGCGTTTAGGAGCTGGATTCCAGAATCACCTGAGCGATGACGTAACGGTCGGCGTGTGAGATTGAGACCTCGGCTCCCGTGACGCCCAACTCGCTGGCCACCTCTTGCGCTCGGCCAGCAAAGACCAATACCGGTTTGCCGCTCGGCTGGTGAGTCACCTCGACGTCCAGCCATCGGACACCCTGGCCCCACCCCGTTCCCAGAGCCTTAAACGCGGCTTCTTTGGCGGCAAAGCGCGCCGCATAGCGCTCTGCCTTGTTTTTGAACTGCTCGCAATAGGCAATCTCCGCCGGCGTATAGATTCGTTTGTGAAACCGCTCGCCGTACCGCGCCAGGGCTTCCTCAATGCGGCGTGTTTCCGCAATATCTACGCCCGTGCCCACAATCATGGAAATAATTCCACTCCGCCGAAGTGGCCCGCCGGCCTCGGCCGAACTGTCGCGCTAGGGCTGTGGCCACGTCACCTCTTCCACGGGGCGGCTCAGCAGCGCTTGCTCATATCCCCGGACCGTATAATACGTCGCCTTATCGAAAAAGCGGCCAATCAAATGCTGAAGTTCCTGCTCTTGATAGAGCTGCACGGCCGAGTCCACCATGCCCGAGGCGTTGATGTAGTTCCGCAAATGGTATTTCGTCAGAATCAGAGCATAGATGACCTCGCTCAGAGGTACTTTCTCCTCCGCTCGGCGGCGGGCCAGCTCATAATGCGCCGACTCGATTTCTTCATCGGACATCGTCGTAAGCCATTTTCCGAGATTGCGGTAAACGTCATACGCGCGACGCTCGATGGTTCGCGTTGCGAGCGCGTGATAAGAAGGCGTCTTGGGATTCGACTGCAAATCCTCCACCACGCCTCGGGTTAATTCATCGGCTTGCTCTTCAATCCTTTGAACCAAACGTGTCGAAAGCAGCATGGCAAGCGCTTTTCCCCCTTCCGAGATGTCCGTTCCCCCCTCGGCTTGACCATATCAAATTGAGGCTAAGAGTTCAATCAGCCGGTAGCGAGGTAGCGCAAAGGTAGCCGTGGTTTGGCTTCCTTTGCGGCTCTTGGTGTGGGATTGGCGGCGAGCCGTGCCCCAGCGCAGAGGTTGCGCGGCGCAACCTCTGTGGCTCGAGCCGGAGCCCGCCGGAAAATACCGCAGAGTTTCACACTCCGCAACTCCGCGCCACGCGCCGGGCCGTTTAACCCTCGCGGCCGTTGGTCGGATCGCCGTCCCTTCGCTGCCACCGCCTGGTTGCCGCGGCCGACGCCACAAACGCCGCAGAGGAGCGCCAAAAGACGCGCACCTCTGCGCTACCTGCTGCTCATTGCCGCGGCCGACGGCACAAACGCCGCAGAGGAGCGCCAACGACGCGCACCTCTGCGCTACTGGCTTGCCAACTTAGATTCAGAGGTGTATAAGGAGGGGGTTTCGAGGTGCTTCAACGTGCAGGGCGCCAGATAAAAGCCCCGATGAGTTGAGGTTGAGTCAATCCTCGAAGACATAAAAGCGAAGCTCCCATCCTTTGGGGGCGGGGAGGAGCGAATGCCTGTTAACCTTTATCAATCGACGAGAGACCTGGAAGAAATCGGCAAGATGATCGTCGCCAATCCAAGCGTAGGCAAAAAGGTCCGCCATTCTCAGTTTCTGCATCCTTTGCGTCGGGCTGTCCAGAGTCCTGGCGCGGCTGCGTCCTTCGCCTTCTCGACCGTCCAAAAACTGGCCAGCGCAGCCACTAACCTCATCCCGGTGCCAATGGTTGGCAGCATTGTGGATAAGGCCTGGACAAAGGCATGTAATTTAATTCGGCAATACCACCATAAACGAAAAATCAAGTATCCCGCCAACCTGGCCGAACGCGTGAAGTTTGAGTTGAAGGAAATAGGGGCTCAGGTAGCGGATTGGGATCGCTTCCGGTGGAAGATTAGCCATGCCGTGGAGCAGTATAACAAGGCCTGCGAGGAATTGAGGTCATCCTCAGACAAGCCGCCGTGCGACATGTGGGTGCGCTTTTGGGCGAAGTACTACTACCTCGGTTCGCGCATCGGCCGACTGCGAGAAAGCATGGAAGCCATGCGGGCCATCATGGAGGAGGTGGATGTCTGGCTCATGCAGGTGGAGGAGAATTACTCCAGGGCGCACACGGTGATGGAGGCCCAGTATCGTGCAGAATTCGAGCAGCTCAAAAAGATGCAAGTGCACGATAATTGCTCAGACACCAAGTGCATGTTCAAACAGGCGGAGTGGACCTCCTCAGCTTTCGTACCGACCTCCGACGCGGCGCAGTTCTTTATCAAAGCGAGCTCGGCAGCGGTGAAGTTTTTCGATGACCCCATCGACCCCTTATCCATGCTAGTGGACAATGCAACCAGCCTTAAACCCGTCTAGCGCTCAAATAACCAGCCCTCTGCCCGGGGAGTGGAACGGAAACCGTTCTTTTGTAAATGCGCCGGAGGGTCGGACTGCCCAGAGAGAGCGGGGAGCGCAGAGGTTGCGACGAGCAACCTCTGCGGCTCGGGCCGGTGCCCGCCGGAAAGAACCGCAGGGTTTCACACTCCTCACCCCCGCGCGACGCGCCGGGCCGTTCAACCCTTGCGGCCGTTGATCGGATCGCCGCGGGCTGGCGCAGACCTTTCAGTTCAGGTCTGCGCGGCGAAGGCGCAATGGAGGCTTTGATCGCAGGCCCTGCGCTACAGCGGGTCGCCAGGCGCCTCAACGTCGTCTAGGCGGGCAGAGCAAGGGAATGGCCTCGCGCTTGTTGCGGCGATAAACGCGGAAGTCGGCCTCATCAACCGTGATGACGGTATGTCGGGGATAAAGTTCGCTCATGCGAATGAGACAAAGGTCGGCGAGGTCGGGACTACGATTCTCATAGCGCGCCGCCAGCGCCCGCAGTTGCTCAAGGTTTTTCCCAACTTCAAACGCGGGCCGAAGCATTTCTTCGCTAACGAGTGAGAGGACGTATTCGCTGGAACCGAGATGAAAGGCGGCTTCCGCGAGCACGGCGTCACAAGTCAGCAAGGGCTCAGAAAGCCCCGACGCCACCTCGACCGCCCACGAGTGGTGGGCATCGTTGCGGTTGCCGAAGGCGACGACAAAACCGGTGTCCGCGATGCCTTTCATGATCTCGAAAAGCCTTGGCGCGAGGACAAATTACGGGGTCCGGCAATCCTGCCCGCCAGGCGCAGAAATCGCCCTTTGCCCTGGCGCGCGCGGGCGATTTCAAGTTGCTCGCGGATAATCCGCCCGGCGGGAACGCCCGTTTTTCGCGCCCTATCTTCAAGCCAGAGAGCAATATCTTTTGTAAGCCGAACCGTAGTTGTATGACGCATACGGCAATTTTGTCATGCGGCGCGGCAGCCTGTCAAGCCGAAGGCCCCGCGCAAGGCCGCTGGCTGGCGCAGGCCTTTCAGTTCAGGCCGGAGCGGTCGTCGTCAGCGGCTTCTTGTATTGCCTGCGCCGTTCAAGCAAGCAGCGCGGACCGCCGTTTATGAGGTCCGCGGCTCTTCATTCTGATAATATCGCAAGGCCACACGTTATCGGGTATCGTCCCGGGGCGCGGCGTGAGCAGCAAGTAGCGCCGACGACGCGCGCCCCTGCGTCACCCGCCCAGCTATCCCTGATTTTTTTGGTGGCAATTTAGAGCAGGTAGCCGCGATACTGCATCGTGTGTGCTGCGGGCGCTCACGAACCCGCAACTCGAAGGAAAGCGACCGGCCGCCGGTCATAGATCGGCGCTACAGGAAGGAGGGAGATTATGGGATTCTCAACCGATGCGATTCATGTGGGCCAGGAGCCCGACCCGGCCACGGGAGCGATTATCGTTCCCATTTATCAGACTTCGACCTTTGTGCAGGAAGAGCTGGGCAAGCACAAGGGCTACGAGTACGCGCGGACGTCCAATCCGACGCGGGCGGCGCTCGAGCGCAACCTGGGGCGGCTGGAAGGCGGCGAGTTCGGATTGGCTTTCGCCTCCGGCATGGCCGCGATTAACGCCGTGATGACGCTGTTCAAGCCCGGCGACCACATCGTGGCCGGACACAATCTCTACGGCGGAACGTTCCGCCTGTTCGAGCGCCTGCTCAAAGACACCGGCTTGAGCTTTTCCTACGCCGATACGACCGACCTTGCGACGACCGAGCGCGCTTTCCAACCCACGACGCGCTTGCTTTACATGGAAACACCGACCAATCCCGTGATGGAAATCACGGACATCGCGCAGGCCGCGGCGCTCGCGCATCGCTCGAACGCGCTTTTGGCCGTGGACAACACGTTTATGAGTCCGTATTTCCAGCGGCCCCTCGCGCTCGGCGCCGACATCGTGCTGCACAGCACCACCAAATACCTGAACGGCCACAGCGACGGCGTGGGCGGAGCGGTGATTGTCAAGGACGCGGGCCTGGCGGAACGGTTGAAGTTCATTCAGAACGCCGCCGGCGCGGTGCTCGGCCCGATGGATAGCTGGCTCGTGCTGCGCGGCGTGAAGACGCTTGCCGTGCGCATGCGCCAGCACAATGAGAACGGCCTGGCCGTCGCCAAATTTTTGTCCGAGCATCCCAAAGTCAAAAAAGTTCATTATCCCGGTCTTGTGAGTCACCCGCAGCACGAGCTCGCCAAAAAGCAGATGACCGGCTTTGGCGGCATGTTGTCTTTTGAAACCGGCTCGCTTGAAAACGCGAAAAAGGTTCTGAAGTCTGTCCGGCTCTGCTCGCTCGCGGAGAGCCTGGGCGGCGTCGAGACGCTAATTTCACATCCGGCGACGATGACGCATGCGAGCGTCCCGCCCGAACAACGTCAAAGGCTCGGCATTACCGACGGCCTGGTGCGCATCTCCGTGGGCATTGAAGACGTCGAGGATTTAATCGCCGATTTGGAGCAGGCGCTCGAAAGAATTTGAGGCTTGTCAGCGACTCGCAGACCCAACAGCGCAACCATTGCTGCGTCGGGCGGCGCCGCGGGATTGTTCCTCATGCACGGCCCGCGACACGGAGGGGAGTGCCGTGGCTAGCGGTCCCTGGATCCATCGGCGGGTGTCACGGAATCGTCGAGCCACTTGAGATAGTCTGCCGAGCCCTCGATGATGGGCAGGCAGATGATCTCGGGCGTTTTGTAGGTGTGCAACTTCCTGATTTCAGCTTCGACCCGGGGGAACAATCCACGCCGCGTTTTGATGATGAGCAACACTTCGCGGCTCGATTCCACCTTGCGCTGCCACCAATAGACCGACTCGACGGGCGCCGTCAGATTGACGCAGGCGGCGAGGCGAGAATTCACCAGACGTTTGGCAATCCTGCGCGCCTCGCGACGATTGCCCGCAGTGACGAAGATGACGACCTTGTCGGTCACGCGAATCTCCGAGCCTCCGTCGAGGCCGAAGGGGCCGAGCCCGCTCTGGCGCCATCGGGCGCTCCCGCGCCCTCGTTGCAGCGGCAAGCCCCTAACGATACAATGGTCGGGCTATGGGACGCAACCACCCTATCCACTTCGGCACGTCGGGCTGGCGCGGCATCATCGCGGAAGACTTCACGTTTCAAAACGTCCGACTGGCGGCGGCGGGCATCGCGCAATTTCTGTTGACGCAATCGGGCCGGCCGCGCGTGATCGTCGGCTACGACACACGGTTTTTGTCGGAAAGATTCGCCGCCACGGTGGCGGAGGTTTTGGCTTCGCATGGCGTCGAGACGTGGCGGTGCGCGAGGGCCGATCCGACCCCGGCGCTCGCCTACGAAATTCTCCACAGCCGGCTCGACGGCGGCGTCAACATCACCGCCAGCCATAATCCGCCCGAGTACAACGGCCTCAAATTCTCAAGCGCCGACGGAGCTCCCGCCTTGCCGGAAATCACCCGCCAAATTGAGGAGTTGGCCGGGCGGGCGCAGGCGGGAGAATTCTCGGTTCAAGGGCCGAACTTTACCGCGCCGCTCCAACGACCCGCCGATCCGCGTCCAGCCTACCTCGACAGCCTGCGCGAGAAAGTGGACCTCAAAACCATCGCGCAGGCCAAGCTGAAAATCGCCTATGACCCGCTCTACGGAACGGGTCGCGGCTACTTGAACGACTTGCTGAGGGAAACGGGCGCCGCTGTCCACACGTTGCACGATTATCGCGACGTGCTTTTCTCCGGCGTAGGGCCGGAGCCGAGCGAGAAAAATCTCCAGGAATTGGCGCAGTTCGTCAAGGCGGAGCAATGCGTCGTGGGTCTTTCAACCGACGGCGACGCCGACCGCTTCGGCGTAGTGGATGCCGACGGAACCTGGATTCATCCCAATTACATTCTGGCCGTGGTGGCGGATTATTTGATTGAGGCGCGGAAGATTCCGGGAGGAATCGGGCGAAGCGTAGCGACCACTCACCTGCTCGACGCGGTGGCGCGCTACCATCACGTGCCGATTTACCAAACGCCGGTGGGATTCAAATACATCGGCGAACTGATTAAGGAAGACAAAGTGGTGCTGGGCGGCGAAGAGAGCGCCGGCATGACGATTCGCGGGCACGTGCCGGAAAAAGACGGCATCCTCGCGGGGCTGCTGGTGGCCGAGACCATCGCCCACCGCGGACAATCGGTGAAGCAGCAGCTTGAAGCGCTCTTCAAAAAAGTCGGGCCGTGCTACACGGTCCGAATCAACCTGGCGCTCAAGCCCGAGACGCAACAGCGGGTGTTGGAAAAGCTCCAGCGGGATTACGATCGCTTCGACGGCCGCAAAGTCGCCAAGATAGATCGCACCGACGGGCTGAAGCTGATTCGGGACGACGGCTCGTGGGTGCTCATGCGTCCCTCCGGCACAGAGCCGGTGGTGCGCCTTTATGCCGAAGCCGCTTCGGAGGGGGAAATGAACCGCCTTCTGCAAGTAGCCAAGGATTTTGTGACCGAACCATGATGCCCACCCCTGACCAACACCAGAGGCTTCGCCGCAAGGCCATCGGCGTGTTGGCTGTCATCGCCCTGCTGCTCCTCGCGCATGAAATTTTCGGACCGCACGGCTACCTTGCCATGCGTCGCCAGCAGAAGGAATTTCGGGCGTTACAGCAGCAGGTGCGCACGCTCGAGCAGAAAAATAAACAACTTTCCCAGCAAATTCAGGCGCTCAAATCCAATCCCCAAGCCATCGAGAAAATCGCCCGCGAACGAATGCACTTTGCGCGCCCGGGCGAAATCATCTATGCCCTTCCCCGCCAAGATCCCAAGCGCACGCCATATGCCGTCGGCCAAGGCCCAAAGCCCGCGCGGCCTTAATTGCTCGGTGAACTATCGGTTGGCCTGCCAGGCTGTGACAGTTCCGCCGGTGGCATGACACCATCAACCTTAGTAGAACTCGAGGGCCGGTTGACCCCTTTCCTCGAAGCGTTCGTGGAACCTGCGGGGCGCTCCGAGTAACCCCCTTGGCGCGACGACCATGCCCATGAGACGGCGGCTTGACTCCTGCCTAGCCTTCGAGCCATCGGCATTTTCCCGGCCCCTCGGATGCTCCGCCGAACCGTTCGCAAAGATGGGAGCGTCTTTTTCCCCGCTCCTCAAGCATCTCAACCGCCTGTCTTTTGCTATTCCCTTGGGCAGCGGGTGGAAACTGCTCCGGGTCGTTGCGGCGGCTACCCTGCGGCGTTATGATGGAGGACGGATGAAAATCAAAATCTCGCCCCAAATCGTTTTCGGCTTGGGAGTGCTCATCATTGGTGGCGCCTGGCTCAGCTTTGAATACGTTTTGGCCAAATGGTATCCACGTTATCGCCTGGCGCAGGAGACGGCGGCGCTCAATTTATTGCCTTATCAAAATCCTCGGCTCGGCATTAGCATGGAAGTTGCCGCCGGCATCTACGGCAAGGTGCAGGATTTTCCTGGCGGCGTGAAAATCTACCGCTCCGGAATCTTCTCAAGCGGCCCCACGTTGACCATTACCTCCGAGCCGAATCCCGGCCAAGCCGCCCAATTCTCTCCGCAACTTCTAGCCAAGTGGGAAACGCGCGGCGACTACGATAATATTCCCCAGTATCGCTTTGATCCCTCGCCCATCCAGGGAAGAAACGCCGCCATGATTTGGGAGGAGCAAGGCCAAGCGATGCTCATCACGGCACACATCATCTCTCCCGCTTATATCGTCCGCGCCGACTGCTCGACCGGCGGCTCGGACGTGAGCCTCTATGAGCAGGCGTGCGAGGAAACCCTTCGCACCATCAGGGTGGCGGGACCGCCCAGTCCCTCGCCTCCCTCGCCGGGCGTTTTGAAGCTCCTGCCGGTGAAGTGAAATCCGCGCACAACCCAGGCCCGTGGGGCGGTTGCGACAAGGCGCATCAAAAAACCGCCAGGCTTGTTATCCTCCTTTCAGCGATCGGAACAATCTCTGCTACACTCAGAAATCTCCGTTGCCGGCGAAGACCCAACCCCCGCCGGCCGGTTCGATATTGGAGGGAGGCGCGTCAGGACCATGAAACGTTGGGAAGCAACGGAAGGTCACCTGGGAACGCCCAAGGGTTTTCGAGCCGCGGCGGCGGCCGCGGGTTTCAAGAAGAAGCCGGGCGCGCTCGACTTGGCGCTTATTGTGTCCGAAGGCGCCGAGACCACCGCCGCCGGAACCTTCACCACCAACCGCGCCGCCGCGGCACCCGTAGTCGTTTCACGTCGGAACCTGGCTCAAAGCCGCGGCCATGCGCGGGCCATTGTGGTTAATTCCGGCAACGCCAATGCCGGAACGGGACGCCTGGGCCGCCGAGCCGCCGAGCGCACGGTCGAAGCCGTTGCCCGACGGCTGGCCATTCCGTCGAACCAAGTCCTCGTCTGCTCCACGGGGGTCATTGGTGTGCCACTCGCTACGGACCTCGTCCTCGGACAGCTTTCCGGCCTGGTTGAGCGATTGTCGTCGGAGAACGCCGCCGAAGTGCCGCACGCCATCATGACCACGGATACGTTCGCCAAATCCTGCGTATTGCGCTCTGAGTTCCGAGGCCGCACCGTCCATTTGGCCGGGGTGGCCAAAGGCGCCGGCATGATTCACCCGCGCATTGCCACGATGCTCTCTTTTATTACGACGGACGCCGAAGTGCCGCCGGCCTTGCTGGGACGCCTGCTGCGGTCCGCTGTGCGCCAATCCTTCAACCGTATCAGCGTGGACGGCGATACCTCCACCAATGACACAGTGCTGGTGCTGGCCAACGGTTATGCCGGCGTCAAAATCAGCGGGGACAACGCACGGTGGTTCGAAGCCGGCTTGGTGGAACTGTGCCAAACGCTCGCCAAGATGATCGCCCGCGACGGCGAGGGCGCAAGCAAACTCGTTACCGTGGAGGTCCTGGGAGCGCGCAATGAAGCGGACGCCGAGCGTGCTGCCCGCGCCATCGCCAATTCGCCACTGGTCAAAACCGCGCTTTATGGCAATGATCCCAACTGGGGAAGAATTCTCTGCGCCGCCGGCTATTCCGGCGCGCGTTTTGATCCTGACAAGATAGATATTTGGGTAAACGGCATGGCGCTTTGCCGTCGCGGGCTCGACGCCGGCTTTGATGAAGCCACCGCCAAAAAAGCGTTGGCGCAAAAGGAAGTGCTGTTGCGCCTCCATCTCCATCAAGGCCGAGCGGCGGCTCGCATGTGGACCTGCGATTTGACGCACCGGTACGTGGACATCAACGCCTCCTATCGAACCTGAGTCCAACCGGCAGAAGCCCACCCTACGTCGGGCAGCGCGCGCCCTCTGCTATAATCGAGCTGGCCATCGCTGCGGCCGCCACCGAGCCGCAGGGCTTGTCGAGCGAGACTCCAAATTCATGTCGGGGATCATCGGCTATATCGGCAACAAGCGCGTCGCGCCCGTCCTGCTGGAGGGCTTGCAACGCCTGCAATATCGCGGCTATGACTCGGCCGGCTTGGCTGTGATTCAGGACCACCGGCTGGAGGTTCGCCGCGCCCTGGGAAAGCTGCGCAACCTCGAGGAGGTGGTGCGATTGCATCCCGTCGAGGGGACGTACGGCATCGGGCACACTCGATGGGCCACGCACGGCTCGCCCACCGAAGAAAACGCTCACCCGCTCTGCGACTGCCACGGCGCGGTGGCCGTGGTCCATAACGGTATCATTGAGAACTATCTGGAACTCAAGCAGGAGCTGGTGGCGGAAGGCCACACCTTCCGCACGGAAACTGACACCGAGGTCATCGCCCATCTGATTGAGAAATACTTGAACTCCACGCGGCCCAATGGCCCCAATTTGGACGAGGCGACGCGCGCCGCCGTGCGGCGGCTGACGGGCGTCTTTGCCTTGGCCGTCATCACCACGCTCGACCCCAACAAAATTGTGGCGGCGCGGCAGGGCCCGCCCGCCGTCATCGGCCTGGGAAAAGACGAATACCTGGTGGCGAGCGACGTGCCCGCCATTCTTTATCACACACGCGATCTTTTCTTCTTGAATGACGGTGACTTGGCCGTGTTAACCCCCGGCGGTGTGCAGTTGAGCGACTTCGAGGGCCGCCCGATCACCCGCCGCGTCCAGCACATCACCTGGGATCCCGTCTTAGCGGAAAAGGGCGGGTTTCGTCATTTCACGCTCAAGGAAATTTATGAGCAGCCCCGCGCCGTGCGCGACACCGCGCTGGGCCGAGTTTCCCCCGGCTCCGGCCAGGTTTTTTTGGATGAAATGGAAATTACAGAAGAGGATTTCCGTTCTTTTCGCGAGGTCAAGATCGTGGCGGCAGGAACCTCGCGCCACGCCGCACTTGCCGGCAAAATCATGCTGGAGCGGCTGGCGCGCATCCCGGTCGAGGTGGATTACGCCTCGGAATTCCGTTATCGCGACCCGCTGGTTGAGCCCCACACGCTTACGCTGCTCATTACCCAGTCGGGCGAAACCGCGGATACCATTGCCGGCCAGCGGGAGGCGCGGAGCAAAGGCTCCAAGACGCTGGCCATTTGCAACGTCCTCGGCAGCATGGTGCCGCGCGAAGCCGACGGCACCATTTACACGCACGCCGGACCGGAAATCGGTGTCGGCTCAACCAAAACCTTTGCCGCCCAATTGACCGCCCTTTTTCTGTTCGCCATCTATTTGGGACAAGTGCGCGGCTCGCTTTCCCGCGAAGCTTCGATTCCGCTGCTTCAAGCGCTCACCGTCCTGCCCCGCCAACTCGAGTCGGTGTTGCAAAAAGACGAGGAGTTTGAAGAATTAGCACGCCACTATCATCGCGCGTCGGATTTCCTCTATTTGGGCCGCGGGGTGCATTTTGCGGTGGCGCTCGAAGGGGCGCTGAAGATGAAAAAACTGGCCTACACGCACGCCGAGGCCTATCCCGCCGGCGAAATGAAGCATGGCCCCAACGCGCTCATCGCCGATGCCCTGCCCGTGGTGGTGATTGCCACCTGCGATTGGAACGCCCCCGATTCTCGCATTCGCTACGAGCGCACGCTTGCCAACATCAAGGAAGCGAAAGCGCGCGGCGCGGCGATCGTGGCCTTGGTCACCGAAGGCGACCGCGAGGTGCGCGACATGGCCGACCATCTCGTCGTCTTGCCCCCCACCCACGAGCTGCTCTCGGCTATTCTGGAGGTCGTGCCTCTGCAACTGCTGGCTTATCACACTGCCGTGCTGCGCGGCTGCGACGTGGATCAGCCGCGAAACTTGGCGAAGTCGGTGACGGTGGAGTAGTCCGCTTTGGCCGGGAGCTAGAAGAAGGTGGCCCGGCCCGCCCAACGACGATGATTCCGAAAGCCGCCATCTTGAGCGTCCAACCGGGTCGAGAGCGAGAGTTTGAGCGAGCCTTCGCTCCGGTAAGCCCCCTGATGACCTCGCGCGAGGATTGCCTGTCGCACGAAGTGCACCGATGCATCGAGACGCAGGGCAAGTACCTGCTGGTCGTGAGGTGGCGCACCGTCGAGGGCCACACCGTGGGGTTCCGACAGTCGGCCGCTTGTCAGGAATGGAAGCGGCTTCTGCATCCTTTCTACGAACCCTTTCCGACCGTTGAACACTTTACCGGGGTGCGTTGATCGCCTAATGAAATTTGTCTATTCCGACCAATACGATCTTCATCTGGGCGACCACATCTTCCCGGCAGTCAAGTACAAACTCATCCGCGAGAAATTGCTGGAGGAGGGCGTGGCCAAGCCCAACGACTTCGTGGAGCCCGAGCCGGCCTCGGATGACGATGTGGCGCTGGTTCATGATCGTGAGTACATCTGGAAATTGAAAAACGGCAAACTCTCTTACGCTGAAATTTTGCGGATGGAAGTGCCCTATTCTCGTGAGCTCGTGCGCGCCGTGTGGCTCTCGGCGGGCGGTTCGATTTTGGCCGGGCGACTGGCGCTTGAAGAGGGCGTGGCCGCCAACATTGGCGGCGGCTTTCATCACGCTTTTCCCGACCACGGTGAGGGCTTCTGCGTGCTGCACGACGTAGCCATCGCCATCCGCCGCCTGCAGAAGGAGCGACTCATCGAGCGCGCCTTGACCGTGGACCTCGATGTCCATCAAGGGAACGGCACGGCCGCCATCTTTGCCGGCGACCCTTCGGTCTTCACCTTCTCCATGCACCAGGAAAATAATTATCCTTATCCCAAACCGCCCAGTTCGCTTGACATCAATTTGCCCGATGGTACCGGCGACGAGGAATATTTGCGCCTTCTTCAGCAGAGTTTGGATAGAATCTTCGAAAGTTTTTCGCCCCAGGTCATTTTTTATCTGGCCGGCGCCGATCCTTACCGCGAAGATCAATTGGGCGGATTGAAGTTGACCCTCGAAGGCCTCGCCGAGCGCGACCGGGTGGTCATCGGGCGCGCCCACACGCTGGCGACCCCATTGGTCATCACGCTCGCCGGCGGCTACGCGCGCAAGCTCGAAGACACCGTGCAGATTCACACCCACACGATGCGGATTGCCAAGGATATGGCGCGATGAAAGACGCGGTTCGTGTTCCGTCAGCGACCGCGCATCATTTGCCAAGCTTCCTTATCTCGGAGCCGAGCGGGGTCGCGCCGGCGCGCACGCTTTCGCGGAGACACACGCCTGCTCCGGTTACGCTCCAACTCACCCCTCGAACGTGAGCTCAGGGCACAGGTTTTTGAAGGGTCGTGAGGTGGGTGTTGAGCGAACCGCGTCGGTAGCCTTCGAGATCGAGCGTGACGAAAGCAAATCCGAGCGGCTTGAAGATGGCGACAAACTGCCGAGCCATTTCGGGCTCGAGCGCGCGCGGCAGTTCATCCGGCGCGATTTCAATACGGACCAGTTGATCGTGGTGGCGGACGCGAAATTGCCGGAAGCCGAGCGCCCGCAGCGCCTCCTCACCCCGCTCGACGACGGCCAGCCGTTCCGGCGTCACCTGGATGCCGTAAGCGATGCGCGACGCGAGACATGCCGAAGCGGGACGGTTCCAGACGGGAATTTCGGCTTGGCGAGCCAACTCGCGAATGTCGGCCTTGGTCAGGCCAGCATCGAGCAGGGGCGCAAGAACCCGGTGCTTGAGCGCGGCGCGGTGGCCCGGCCGCCAATCACCTTGGTCGTCGGCGTTCACCCCGTAGGCTACCGCCGCGAACCCGCGTTCGGCCGCCAAAGCGTCCAGTTTCGTGAACAGTTCATCTTTGCAGAAGAAGCAGCGGTCGGGACGATTAGCGCGGTAGTTCGGATCGGAAAGCTCATCGGTCTCGATGAATTCGTGAGGAAACCCGCAGCGTCCCACGAGGGCTTCGGCTTCCTCGCGGTCGCGACCGGCATAGCTCGCGCTCAGCGCCGTGACGGCGAGCATTCGCCCGCCCAGAACCTGATGCGCCGCATAAGCCAAGTAGGCCGAATCCACGCCGCCGGAATAGGCCACCACGAGCGAAGATAGCTCGCTCAACGTTTCCTTGAGCCGCCGCTCCTTGAGTTCAAGTTCCCTCATTGTTGACAGCCCGCTGGTTCGCCCTTCTTTTTGCTTCTTTCCATCTTGAAGTGTGGCCCTCTTTCTAAATTTAACACTCCACCCGCCGAGGTCAAGCCACATTTCATGGCCAAGCCCATGCCATTTCAACATTCCGCCGCGGCGCTAGAGTTCATCGCCGCCTCGAACGCCCCAGCGCGCCGTACAAGCCAACACGGTGCAAGCCCGTTGACAGACAGCGCGCAATCTGAGACGCTCTTCTGGACGCTTTGGGCAAGATATGGGAACTGAACGGAACCGACGTTGCGGCTTACTGGCGCTGACGCTGGCGGCAACGTTAAGCCTCACCTCGGCCTATCCAACCTATTGCGCGCTGTTTTGCCAGTTTGGGACATGCCCGGCCCAGTCACAGGATGGGCACGCGGGACGCTGCGACGGCCATTCGCCGAAATCGGGCAGCTTGCCGCACCACTCCGACTGCGCCCGGCACGGCCACTCGTCCGTGCTGGCCTCGCCGGCCGCGGACTTGGCCGGCTCGGTTCCTCATCTTCCTGTTGCCCCGCTCACTGCGGCTCCAAGGGCGCATCTTCTTTCCCAACTTCGTTCCTTGGCCACTTACGCGGGAGGTTCACATGGACCTCCGGGCGTTGTGAACGGAAGACAAGTTTGCCTGAAAGAATCCTTCCTCCGAATTTAGCCCTCCCTCTGTCAGTTCCACCCGTGGACCGCGCCGGAAGCCCCGCGCTGTTCTGCTGCTAAGCGCGAGGCATGCGCTCGTCGCGGCTTTGTCAGCGCGCGTCCGTGCCGAAATTGAGCAGGAAAACAGGAGACAACTGACATGCGGAAATTCCTCTTCGGAATCGCCACGGGCCTTGGTCTCGCGATCGTCGCCGTGTTGGTCATGGGAATGGGCGCGCTCATGTACGTGACGCAGGGATATGTTGACCCTCGCGCCGATATCCCGCCCTCCGCATTCGAGAAAAAACGCGCGATGGAGGCCTTGGATGCCGCGCTCGACCGGTACGCTCCCCAATTGAACGATCCTGTCCGACCGACGGCGACAAATTTGGCCCGTGCGGCAAAGCTCTACGGAACGTATTGCGCCGCATGTCACGGGGCGATGAACAGCGCTGAGAGCGCATGGCGAGTCAGTCTCTACCCACCGGCACCGCAGTTCCCAAAAGAGCCGACCGACATGGAGGAGTTCGAAAATTTTTATGTCATTAAGCACGGGATTCGATGGACGGCCATGCCGGCGTGGAGCGGGCAGTTGAGTGACCAGGAAATCTGGGCTCTGGTCACCTACCTCCACCAAATGAGGAAGCCTCCCGCTCGTAGGCCCGGGCTGAACCGCAACCTAAACCCATCGGCCAGAGGAGCCGCTGAAAAGGGAGCGAGGCAATGAGCAAAAACCGGAAAGAGTCTCTCCGCTGTGGACTGCCAGGTGCGGTAGTACTGCCAGGCACGAAGGCAGTCCTAATTTTATTTCTAGCGCTGATGGCGGCGGGCCCGATGTCCGCTCGCGCCCGCGCGCAAATGCCAATGGACCCCTTTTTTACGGCGATCAATTACCCGGAAACGAAAGGCCACGGCATGTTGATGTTTTTGCCGGATTTCCAGACCGCGCAGCAGGGAAACGATTTCATCACGGAGATGGGCATGGCCGAGTATGGCGTGACGTCGCGATGGACCGTGGGAGCGATGGCGGAGGGACAAAAGATTTCCGGACTGCCTGGAGCTTTCGGCGGGCTTCGCTTCAATACCTATTTCCAGCTTTTCCCGCGCGACCGCTGGCTGCACTTTACGGTTTACGGCGAATACGAGGATTTGAACGCCGCGGCGCTCTACAAGATGGAGGTTAGTGGATTTGGCGGCGAGGACCTCACGGGTCCGCTCGCCGTGGCCAAGCGAACCGCCGCGCACACCTTTGAACAACGCGCCATCGTCTATCACGACTGGGGCCGGCTGAACGTCACGTTTAACTTTATCAGCGAGACCAACCTTCAAAGCGAGGAGAATGATTTCGGCTACGCCTGGGGAATCTACCGCGAAGCGCGGTGGATGAGAATGCGAATGGCCGAAACAACGCCCATGGCCGCGCCACCGGCCCTTTCCCTCCGCCGGCTGGGAGTGGGCTTGGAGATGATCGGAGCGCTCGGCAACGCCCACCATTTCGGATTCTACTGGCACAGAGAACAACAGTACGTTGGGCCGGTCTTTGGCTATCAAATTTCACGTCGCTGGTCCGTTCGCTTGGAACCCGCCTTCGGACTTTCAGCCGTGAGTGACCCGCTTGTTCTGCGCGTGGGCGTGGGATGCTCGTTTTGAACCGAGCTGGCGGTTGTGGCAACAGCAGCTTGCATCGGGACGTAACCCGGCACGAGCATCGGCGTGACATCCCCGCCAAAGCAAAGCGGATGCGCGCATCATGCGAACCCAACCAACGTCTGGCCAGCGCCCCGCCACGGCCTGGGGTATAATACGCGGGCCAGCTTGGAGACGCGGCGCCGCGCGCGAAGCTCGCTCGCAAGCGCGAACCGACCGAGCTTGACGCCACCTCCTGCGCCATCCGCGTCGGGCCAAGACTCGGCCCAAAGAGGCAGTCTCATGGTGTCCTCCCAACTTGTCGCCACGGCTCTTCTCACCTTTTGGATTGGCCTGAACCTTTTCGTGTGGTTTGCGGCCACGCGAACATTTTCGACGGTCGAGCGAATCCTGAAGTCGCCCGACCCGCGCTTCAGCCAGGCCGTTGAGCCATTGGGCGATGAACCGACCCGGCAGGTCCTCCGCTACGCCGCCTCGGAAATTAACCGGCGCTATTTTCGAGCTTACGGCTGGACGGAGATGCTGCTGGGGGTGGTCTTGCTCGGCCTGTTGTGGCGGCAAACGCCGCGCGATACCGTGGGCTTGGCTGTCGTCAGTGGGATGCTGGCGCTGGTCGTGGCCTTAACGCTCATCGTTACCCCCTGGATGACCTCGCTCGGCCGCACGCTCGACTTCGCGCCGCGCACGCCTGAGCCGCCCCAAATGCGCCGCTTTTGGATGCTTCACGGCGCCTTCACCAGTTTAGACGCTGTGAAGTTCCTGGCGGGCCTGGTGCTTTTGATTCGTTGGCTGGCCGGCCTCCGCTAAGCGGGACGCAAGAACAGCGCCTGATCCTGCGGTTGCCTTTACGAAACTCGCCGTCAGCCCCACCCAACTTCTCCCGACTTGATGGAGGCTGGAATTCTTCGAGCGCCCAGCAAGCGTGCGGGCTTAGGGGAAGCCTTCTTTGAAAGGATTTGGAAGCAGGTAAGCTACGCAAACTATCAGCAATTGGTCGGGGCGCCCGGATTTGAACCGGGGACCTCTTGCGCCCAAGATAAACCCAACCCCTCTAAGTCCCGTGTTTTCAACAGCCCTTCTGCCAAATTGGCCCCCTGAAAAGGGGGGTTTTGTGCCCATTTTGTGCCCATTGGCGCTTGGGCGGTTGCCCAAGAGGCTAGAATTCCATGGCCAGGCTTGCTCAGCGCGTTCGCGAATTCACCGATGCCCTTCGCCGGGATTACGGCCGAGAAATCCATCGGAACCCGCGCGCGTTTAAGCACCAGGTCGTGCGCTTGGTTCGCCTCGGCTTGCCCCCAGGCCCCGGCCGCCCGCCGGATGAGGCCATCACCCGCGCCATCCAGTTACGGGAGCGGGGGACGCCGTGGCTCGAAGTCTATCGGAAGTGTATTCCCAACTTTGCCGACCTCGGCGACGGAGACCGCCAACTGGCGATGACACGGTTTCGATCCGCCGTCCGCTCGCGCACGCATCAACGGAAGCCAAGAAAATCCCGCCCCCATTTTCAACGCCAAGAAATTCATGCCTGATTTTTTCGTCTTGTTCCGGGCCTTCCCGGTTCGCTAGGCTCGAAACGAAAGGAGAAGTCATGCCGACCAAACAGGAATTAGAGGAACGTATTCGGGAGCTGGAGGAGGAAAACGAACAACTCCAGACCCAGCTTGACGACATTGCTGACATCGTGGCCCCGCCCGATAGCGGCGATGACGAGGACGAGGAGGAAGACGACGACGAGGGGGAATGACGGCTCCCGCTTGCGGGCTTCGCTGGCGCAAGCGGGGCGAGCAGATTACGGACCGCGCCCACCGGTATCGAGCGCAGCAATGCATTCCGCGTGGTCCGCGCCGATGCGCGCTTTGTGGTTCGCGGCGCTTTCTGGTGATTGACCACCGGGATGGCGATGAGCACAACGACGCGCCGGGAAATCTCCGCTGGCTTTGCAAAGGCTGTAATACCCGCTTGGGCTTGGCGATGGCGCGGGCGGGCGAAGGCCGCCGCACGCGGCAGTTCAACCCGGGCGCCGAGACGCTCGCCCAATACGTTCAGGCCGCCGTGGAACATCGGCGCGGCGAGCACGATCCGGGTGGCCTGGTGATTCACGAAACGCCGCCCGAACGCCGCAGTAAATTCGCCAAGGAAATTTGGCGGCGGCGTCGGGCGCATGGGAAGTGATGAAACGTCCATTCATTTTGATGGCCTTTGACCCGTTGCGCAACACCTACGTGCCAGCGCTCGGCGATTATTCGCCGTTCCCAACGCCGCCAGCCACAAGCCCCGCTTTCGGCTTCCGCGCCGAGTTGGAACATGAACTGTTCGGCGGCGCGCCCACCTTTGGGCAAGTCGCCCTGGCAGTTTTGGGGGCAGTCTTTTTGTTCGACTTGGCCCGGAAGTGGGCCAAGAAAGAACGGCGTAAGGTCCGCAAAACGCTCGGCATTTAACCCCTACCCTCGCTTGGGAGAACTGAAAAAAATCGCAAAAAATCGTGAAAATCCGCACGGGCGAAACCTGCAAAAATCGTGAAAAATCGGTATCAAAAATCGGTAAAAAAATCGACAAAAACCGATGATGGGGTAGCCGTTATGCGTGAAGAATCCTATTCTGTCAGTGAGGCCGCGCGCGCCCTGGGGGTTTCGATTCCGACGCTTAAGCGCATGGCCCACGATGGCCGGATTGAGACTTTTAGGACGCCTGGCGGCCACTTGCGAGTCACGGCTGAGAGTTTGGTCAATACACGCGCGCCGAGGCCCGCTCTAAATTTCCCGCCCGCATCCAGCGTGCTACAGAATCGCCGTGAGCGTGTGGAAGAACTTGGACTTGAGGCCCAAGAATTGAGGGCCAAGCGCGAGATTGCCAAGTTGCAGGCCGACCAGGAAGCCGAGGCCCGCAGGCGACAGGAGGAGGCCCAGGCCCAGGAGCGCGCGGCGAGTCGTGAGGCTGAAGCACAACGGCTCCGACTCGAGCGCGTTCGCCTTCGTAGTCAGCAGCAGGAGCAAGAGCGCCAGCAGGCCGAACGGCTCGCCATGTGGCGCGCGAAGTGGCTTGAGAATGCAACGGCGAGGCTCCCTTACTGGCTCTCGCCCGGGCAGCGCAAGGAAGCAGTCCAAGCCCTTGAAGTTGAGGTCGCTAAGCGCGGGCCTGAGTCTGAGCGGTTCATGGATCAGCTTATCGAGGATACTGTCGGCGCGCTGATGGCGCCGTGGAAAGTCGAACGGGAAGGCCGCGAGGCGCGCGAGCGGGCGACCAACTCGGCGCTTTTCACTCTGCCATTATTTTGCACCGAACTAGAGCGTTCGAGGGCAGCGGCCGCAATCCGCGAGGCGTTGGGCGCTTTGCCGCTCGAGGCCGAAGAATTTGAAATCCGCGCGGCCGCGAATGAGGCCATCCAGCCGATTAAGCAGGCGGCGGAAAAACGTTTGCTTGATGAGCGACTTATTGAGTGGGCGATTCGCGAGCTCCCATGGGGTCGGACGGAGCAAGACGAAGCGCGGCTTCGCCGCCAGTGCGTCGAGATTCTGGCCGGATTGCCCCCGGACGTTTCGGAGGTCGAGGCGAAAGAAGTATTGCGGCCGCCAGTCCGCGAGGTACAAGCCGAAATCGAGCAGCGCGAGGCGCGCAAGGAAAGAAAGCAGCGGAAAGCAGCGCTCATCCAGCAAGGGCTGGTAGAAGTCTCTTCATACCTTTTGCATTTGAGAAGCGAGGGAGAAATTTCAAGCGAGGCGTTTTGGGATTCTCGTTTCGCTGCCGACGTTACGGATGCCGTCAGGGATGCGCTCGAAGAAGAGCTGACGGGCGATGAGGATACTCAGGAACTTAAAGAATTCGTGCACGAAATCATTGAGGACGAACTACGCTAGGAGTCTCACTAACATCGCCCGCCGGCCGCGTGTTTTCTTCGATCTTGAGCTGGACAAGAGCCATCTGAGCCTGCAACTTTAGCCTGAAGGCTTTTTCTCGGCCTACAAAAATGCCGATCACGGCTCCGACCGCAAAACCGGCGAGGACGAGGTGAGTTGTTGGATCGGCCGCAAAGGCAGGGGAGCCGTAAAAACGGACAAGAAGCGACCCAACGATGTAGCCCGCTATCGCGGCGACAACAGCATAAAGCGCTATGGTCTCAGCGACGATTTGCGCCGCACTCGCATAGAGCCGGTCGGCAAACTGGAGAATTATTTTAGGGTCGTACTCCGTCATGGAACACCTCCGCTCGGGAGCCGAAATCGCCTCATCCCAGCCCCCTCACTCAAGCAGCCTCTTACGTACTCTATTCCGCAACTTCGTCAAAGCGTCCAGAGTGTGCGCGTTCTCCTTCCTGCACGAGCATACGGCGTCAAAGAAACCGAGAAGTTCTTCGCCGGAGAGTCTCTGTAATTGCCCTAAGAGCAGTCCGCAAGTCATCAAAAGATTATGAGGCTCTCCCGATTTACTGCGAAGCTCCGTTTTCAAATTGAACTGACCCCAGTGGAGCTTGTAGAGCGCGCGACCGACCCAGGCGAGTCGGTCATACGCTTTTAGGTCGTACTGGCGCTGAGTCTTTTCTATCAGCCTGTCTAGGCGGACCTGATATTTATCCCAGCACAGGAAGAAGGCCAGGCAGTTGTCAACCGACACGCCCATCCTAGCAGCGTTCCCTTGGAGGCCCTTTAAGAGTTGTGGCAATGCCTTTGCGAGAAACCGTTGGGCGTAGCGCTGCTGGCCCGCCATCAGCAACTTTCGGGAATTGGAAAACGATCGAACGAAGGCTAAAAATTCGGCGTCGAGTTTCCGCTCCCAGGCAGATGGAGCCGCGCCAACCGGCAGTTTTGGCGTCCGCCGTTGGCTCGGCGCTCGGGACACGAAGGCGGCGTTTGCTGTCCGTGACAATCGGCCACGTGCGTGTGATCTTTTGCCCATGCGTGCGAAGGATATTATCAAAATCAGAACCACCTTGTGGAGAAGGAAATTGTCGATCGCCGAGCTTGCACGACAGTGCGGCCTGCGCCGCGAAGTTCTGTCGAGGTTACTCAACGGGCGTCGGCCATTCCGGGCGCGGGAGCGGCGATTGATCTCCGAGGCGTTAGGCGTTTCTCAAGGCGCTTTGTTCGGCGCGGCGTCCCGTCGCCGGCGCGCGGGGGTGCGGCGTGGCTGAGTCTGAGTTCCTTGGCGCTGTCGGGGAGTTCGGTAGGCGCCCGCCGGGGCCTGGCAGCCGCTGGGCGGGGTCGCCGGATCGGGCGCCTTTGCGGGTGGTTGACATTCACTTGTTTCTGGGTATGGCCATCCCGCCGCGAGAAGTACTGCTTTCGCCATGGTTGCTCGGCCAGTCCCTCAACATGATTTACGGGAAACGGGGCACCGGCAAAACCTATCTCGCGCTAAGCCTTGCCTACGCCGTTGCTGCCGGGGGCGAATTGCTTGGCTGGAAGTGTAGCCGGCCGCGCAAGGTCCTTTACCTCGATGGCGAAATGTTAAGCGGCGCACTTCAAGAGCGGCTGGCCGCTGTAGCGGCCGGCTCTGAGACTGAGCCGGCGCCGGGCATGCTGAACGTCGTTACGCCAGACTTGCAACAGGGGTTTATGCCGGATTTAGCGACCATCGGCGGGCAAGCGGCCCTAGCGGAGGTTATGCCGGACGACACGGGCTTAATTGTCGTGGACTCGCTTTCGTCTCTGGTTCGCGGCGAAGGGCGGGAGAATGAGGCTGAGAGTTGGCTGCCGGTTGCGAGCTGGGCGCTCGCGCAGCGGGTGGCCGGGCGCTCAGTTATTTTTCTACATCATGCTGGAAAAGATGGTCAGCAGCGAGGCACGTCCAAGCGCGAAGACGTGCTCGATGCTGTGCTCGCTCTGCGCCCGCCTGCCGATGGCGGGGCGAGCGGCCCTGCCCGGTTTGAAATTCATATCGAAAAAAGCCGAGCCCTCTGCGCCGAGTTCCAGCCTCTTGATGCAAGGCTTGAAGCCGTGGACGGTGGCGGCGTCAGATGGGCGTACTCCCCCTTGCAGCAGAGCCTCGCGGCGCGCGTCCGCGAGCTGGCGGACGCCGGAATGCCGAAACGGGACATCGCTGAGGAGCTGCGGGTCAACCGCAGTACTGTGTACCGCATTTTGGCCCGGTCGGAGGCGCGAGGTGGCTGATGTTGCACTGTCGCACCCCCTAACACCGAAAACATGCAACAGGAGGGTAATTTCCATGCAACACCGTGATGCAACACCCATGCAACACACAGGGTTAAAAGGTAGTGCTTTCAAGGTCTTAGAGCGCAACACGGCGACGCGACGCGCTGCGACACCGGGCCAAAAAAGCGTGTTGCATCCGCTCTCTTTCGTGTCGCCCTTGTTGCAACACGATGTTGCACCCCAAAACTCGCTGGCGGGGGGTTACGAATTTAACGAAGAAAGCTCCCGTGACACGCCTGCGGGCTGGGTTTCTATCCCCGGCGCCGACTTCCCGGAGCGGGCGCAGTGCCCGGCCTGCCGGGGTTGGTTATGGTGGCATTCGACCCACGGCGCGCTCGTCTGTGCAACGTGCCATCCGCCGGCGGCGCCGCACCTGGTGAAGTCCTGGTGGTGGGGCAACCTGCCGGAGGCAAAGCAGTGAGTACAAGGACCCAATACGACATAAGCACGTTGCTCGAAATGGCGGGCGCGCGGCCACGCGGCAACCGGCACGACTGCCCCAAGTGCGGCGGACTGCGGACGGTTACTCACACGGCGGAATGCTTCTACTGCCATAAGTGCGGGTCGAAAGGAAATTCCGTCACTCTAGCGAAAGAGCTTGGTGTATATCAGCGCATTCCGAAGGCCGATTACATCCGCCAGCAAAAAGCCCGCGAGCAAGCCGAACGCGCCGCGCGGCAGTTTGTCGCGGCGTGCGGAGAGGCTCGCCGGCGCGCCGCCGAAGCGCTGCGTGAGCTTGGGCGGCTCGAATTGATGGCCCACGAATGCAGGCCGGAACATCCGCAGACGTGGGACGCCCTGGCGCTGGTTTACCAGCAACAACCGCGCCTCGCCGTGGAATACGCCCTGCTTTGTCATGGCGCGATAGCCGAGCGGCGGCGCTGGCTGGAGGCGGATGCCGAAGGGCGCGCGCGAATGGCCGAGCAAATTCTTCTGACCGGTGAGATTCAAACCGCTGACGGAAAGTTTGCCGAGGTGACCGTATGACCACAGGGGAGATTCTCGATAGTGTTCGGGAACTCGGCGGGGAGCTGACTTTGCAGGGTAACAAGCTGCCCTATCGTTTGCCTGACTGCCCCGAAGCCCGCGAGCTTTTGGAAGCCATCAAGCGCGACAAGGAAGCGATCAAGGCGTTGCTTCGGGACTCAGAAAGTCAGCCGCCCACACTCGAAGAAATCAAGGCCGCCTTGCCGCCGGGCGTCCGGCTGGTTTCCTATCAGCCCAAGCAAGCGCCGTTTGCTGTGGCTCCGGTGAGCGTGGTGACGAACGCGGGGCAATTCTTCCGGGCCTACCTGAGAGACCTGAACTGGCGGATGGCAGAGCCGCAAGGGTATCACGTGCCGCCCCTGACGGACATTCTGGCGAAGTTGGCGGATGCGGGCTTGGAATTGCAGCTTGAAAAGCCCGGCGCGTTTGTGAACGCGCACGGGTTGGAAGTTTCCGACGATGACGTGCCGTTTTGAACGTGATGGGACTTGATGGAGCCGTTCGGGAAATGTTTTCTTGTGATACCATAAGCGCGGCAGAAGGGACGTGGCAAAACACGGGGGAAAGGATTCTACCCGTGAGCCGTCCACGTTTTCAGAAGGGATATCTTCGTTTGCGCGGTAGGAATTGGGAGCTGCGTTTCCGTGAGGATTATCTGACCCCTGATGGACGATTATGTCGCCGTCATCGCTCGGTAGTTCTCGGCGCGTTTGCCTCGAAGAAAGAGGCACGACGCGCGGCGGAAACTTATCTTCGCCCTGTGAACCAGGGGGCTTGCCGTCCGCGCATGGACATCACACTGGAGGATTTCTGGAGTCGGTACTATGAGCCGGAAATTCTCCCAACCCTGAAAGTCTCTGGTCGGAAAACTTACCAATCGCTTTTCAAAAATCACCTGCTTCCTTACTTCGGCGTTCGCAAGCTGGCAGAGGTTCAGCGCGTGGAGGTCCAGCGGTTCATCGCGCTGAAACAGTCGGCCGGCTTGTCCACTGAAACCCTTTCCCATCTCCGCAATTTGTTGAGTGCTCTTTTCTCGACGGCGATTTCCTGGGGGATGGTGGAAGCCAATCCCGCGAGCGGCGTTAAACTTCCGCCGGCCGAGCGGCGGCGGGAAAGCCGCATCTTGTCCGCCGATGAAGTCCGAAGGCTCTTGGGGGTCCTGCCGGAGCCTTCAAGAACGATCTTCGGGCTTGGGGTCGCTACAGGGCTGCGAATTGGAGAGCTGTTGGGCCTCAAAGTTTCCGATGTTGATTTTGAGCGCAACATGCTCTCGGTTCGGCGCGGCGTCTATCGGGGCACGGTCGGCAGCCCGAAAACACAGCGAAGCGAGCGGACAATTCCTCTGGCTTCGCCTGTGGTGGCGCGGCTTGCGGCTTACCTAAAGGATCGTGCTGTAAACTCGGAATGGCTTTTCGCGTCTCAGGCGGGCACGGTTTTGAATGACCGCGATTTGATGCGGCGTCAAGTCGAGCCTGCCTGTGACGGTCTCGGCCTTCCGCGCTTTGGCTGGCACTCATTGCGGCACACGTTCCGCACGATGGCGGGCAATCACGGCATTGCGCCGGAGTTGGTGCAAGGCTTGCTTGGTCACGCCGACCTCGAAACGGGCATGCGTTATATGCATCGTGTCGAGGCGGCGGAGCGGGCGGCGGTCGAGAAGGTCGCCGAGGTTTTGTGCCCAAATGTGCCCAAATCTAATGAAGTATTACCAAAAAAGGAAACTGTAATTCAATGAATTTACAAGGGTTGAAATGGTCGGGGCGGAGAGATTTGAACTCTCGACCTCTTGCGCCCAAGGCAAGCGCGCTACCAGGCTGCGCCACGCCCCGAAGAATCGGAACCACAACCGCCGTCAGGCCGGGTGAGGGTCTGCAGGCCGCCACCTTTCTTTTCTTTAGCGGTGGCGTCAACGCGACGAGGCTCCCCTCCGGCCAGGCTCTATTCAGTATGCCTACTTGCAAGATGACTGTCCAGCGTGGGCCACGCATTGCAAATAATCCCGGCTGTTAGCGTGATGGCGGCGGTGATTGAGGGCGCGGTCAGAGTCAAGTGAGTCGCCGGGTGAGCGGGCTGCTCGCGGCCGGCTCGCGCCTCACTTGCACATTTGGGGCCTGGGACGCGGGTCGGCAAGCGCGGCAATTCTTCCCTCCTATACTCTGTTTTGACTTTAATCCCATCGGTCGCATATAGTCCTCGCAACCCGTTAAGGTGAATGAACGGAGAACTTGTCAACCTTGGGGTGATGTGGAATGCGGATTGCGGTTTTTGGGCTGGGCTATGTGGGCAGCGTCACGGCAGCGTGTCTTGCCAAGATGGGCCACAGGGTCATTGGGGTGGATGTGGCTCCGGCCAAAGTGGACTTGGTGAAAGCGGGCCATTCGCCGGTCGCGGAGCCGGGGCTTGAGAAATTAATCCGGCAAGCGGTGCGGGCTCGGCGATTAGAGACGACGCTTGAAGCGAGCGATGCCGTCGCCGCCTCCGAGCTTTCCCTGATTGCGGTAGGAACGCCGTCGCGCCCCGACGGAGGGGTGGATCTCGACGCCGTGAAAGCGGTGGCGAGGCAAATCGGCATCGGACTGCGGGGCCGCAAAACCTTCCACACGGTGGCGCTGCGGAGCACCGTTCCGCCCGGCACCACGGCGGATGTGCTGTCGCCGATCCTCGAGCGGGTTTCGGGCAAGAAGGCAGGACGGGATTTTGGCGTTTGTTACCACCCGGAATTCTTGCGCGAGGGAACGTCGGTACGGGATTTCTTCCACCCGCCGCATACGGTCATCGGTGCGAGCGAGCCGAAGGCCAGCAAGGTGCTGGCTCGCTTGTGGCGCCCGGTTCGTGCTCCCCTGTTGATTACCTCCCTCGAATCCGCCGAATTGCTGAAATACGCGGATAATGCCTTCCACGCCCTCAAGATTTGCTACGCCAATGAAATCGCCAGTCTAGCCAAAAGCTGCGGCGCCGATGGACGGCAGGTCATGGAGATTTTTGTTCAAGACACAAAACTTAATATCTCACCGCTTTACTTCAAACCGGGTTTCGCTTTTGGCGGACCGTGCCTGCCGAAGGATGTGCGAGCCTTGTGCGCGCTCGGCAAAAGATATCGCGTCGCGGTGCCGCTTGCCCAGGCCATCTTAGAAAGCAACGAGTCTCATTTGCGCCGGGCAGTCCGACGGGTGCTGGCAACGGGCAAGAGAAGGGTCGGCGTGGTAGGGCTCGCCTTCAAAGCGGGCACCGATGACCTGCGCGAAAGCCCCATGGTCGCCCTGGTGCGGGAATTGTTGCGGGCCAAGCGAATCGTGCGTATTTACGACCCAAAGGTCGAGCTCGAGCGCCTGTGGGGCGCGAACCGAAAATACATTGAGCGCGAGTTGCCGCAGATCGCTCGCCTATTGGCTCGCTCCTGGGAGGAGTTATTGGAAACGAGCGAAGTGATTGTGTTGACGAGGGGCGGCGATGACCTCCCTACCTTGATTCACCCTCTTCTAAAGCAAAAGACCGTTGTGGATTTGACTCAAATCTAGCAACAAACCTCGCCCAAAGCTTCAATCCGCGCCTCGGAAGAGGCTCCGCATCTTGAGAGGAGTCGGGGTTCACGGGCGGTGAGCAGCCCATCGCAAGACCTCGCTTGCCAAAATGCGCGGGTTGTGCCGCGCTACATGGTCCACTTCCATGAGCAATTCGGCGGAGACAGGCTCGACCCCCAGGGCACGGACGGCTTCCTCATCGTTGGCTACCGGCTCCGCGCCCCGCTTTCGGTAGCGCTTCAACTGCTCGGGCGACAAGGGTTGAGTATTCAAAATGGCGTAGTCAAACAGATTCCGGCCGGCATGCTCGGCCAAGGCCCGCAGGTGAGCAGCGGCCGAATATCCAGTCGTCTCGCCCGGCTGGGTCATCAGGTTGGCAATATAGACCTTCTTGGCGGAGGACTGCTCGATTTTCTCGGCAATTCCACGCACCAACAGGTTCGGGATGAGAGAGGTGTAGAGCGAGCCTGGGCCGACCGTAATCAAATCAGCCGCTTGGATGGCTTCCAGGGTCTCGGATAACGGCGGGCAATCCTCGGGAACGATGAAGAGACGACGAATGGGCGAGGAGGCGCGAGAAATCTTGGTTTCCCCCTCCACCACGCGGCCATCGGTCAACTGGGCCCGCAAGCGTACATCGGTCAGCGTGGCGGGGAAGATTTCTCCGCGCACGGCGAGGATTTCACTGGCCGAACGTACGGCCTGGGCAAAATCACCCGTGATGTCGGTCAGCGCGGTCAGAAAAAGGTTTCCAAAGCTGTGCCCCCGCAAGCCGAGGCCGCGCGAGAATCGGTACTGAAAAACTTGGGAGAGGATTTGTTCTTCTTCCGCCAGCGCCACCAGGCAGTTGCGAA
>JAKASC010000147.1 GCA_021828245.1 Acidobacteriota bacterium | reverse complement strand
CTGCTCCGTGATCGGTGCTACTTTCCTCATGGGGTGTAAGCTCCTTTTCAAGGATTTGGTCTTCGCTTGCAAGGCGAAACCAACTTACACCCTCCTCCTTTTACACACCAGAATTTACGTCACCTCTTCCGGCCTTTGGCGACAGTAAAAGGAGAGACCGTTTGGAAGAAAAGAGTCCCAAGCATCATGGATGGGTTCGGCCTACGCCGAGCGCTCGAGGGGTTCGATAGGGGGCAAATCAAGTCGGCGATGGATCGCGTAGAGAACGAGCTCCAACCGGTCGGAGACACCAACCTTGTCATAGATCGAGCGAAGGTGGTTCTTGACGGTTTGCTCGGTGATGGAGAGCTGTCGAGCAATTTCTCGGTTTCTCCATCCCTGGGTGAGATAACTGATAATGGTTTTTTCCCGCTGCGTCAGCGTGTCCGCCGGCCGAGTTTGGCGATGGCCGGGTTGACCCACGCCGGAAAGGCGCGCCATTTGAGCCTTGGGAGCCCACACCTCGCCGACGTACACCTTCCGCGCGCACTTGACAAACATTTCCGGCTCAACGGACTTGGAAATTATTCCCGAGGCGCCCATCTCCAGAAAACGGGGTGTTTCTTCCTCCAGACTCGAAGAGGCCATCACTACCACCTTGCACCCGGGAGCTTGCCTCTTCACTCCATCGAGCACTTCTTCGCCCGCCAACTCGGACTGCACAAATGCAATATCGGGATGAAAGGACCGAGCGCCGGCGAGGATTTGGGGGGGAGTTTCTGCCTGCGCCACAACCCTTAAGTCATCCTCGAGGCTGAGCAGCCTTTTTAACCCCAGGCGAAACACTCCGCCTTGATCCGCGATTAAGATGCCAATTCGGTGATGGCCGTGAGGTGGTCGGCGCATGTCAGAGCAGGGAGAGATTCTAACTTTCGCTCAAGGGTCGGGTGCTTGGGGGGCTTACTGAAACTTTCGAGGCCAACCTCCGGTCCTCGGCGGAACGGGCCGTCGCGCCCCCCTCGGAGATGCAAAGGGCCTTCCCGCCGGCACCTAGGTTTTCAATCGCTAAAGCTCTGGACCCCTAGCGTCTAGCGCTACGCATGTCCCCCGGGGCTCCGCAGCTCGTATTGGTCAATAATGGCCCCAATGCCGCCCGCCAAACGCCCCAGGGGTTGACGTACCACCCGCCCTTGTCCGTGGAGTTGAACCGGACTCTTTGTGATATGGGTCGGCAGCTCCACCACAAACGTAATTTTTGTATCGTGCGGCAATCGCACCGGGGCTTGGATGAACAGGCCGTTGGCACTGATGTTGCCGGTTTTGCCCCACGCCTCCCGTAATGTCCCGCCTTGGGTTTTCCACTGCACCAGCACGGGCAACTTGACGGGAATCCGTACGCCAGCACGAATGCCGTTCGTGTAATTGCTCATCTTAGTGCCTACTGCGCAATACCAGTATCATTCTAACCGGTTTCGGCTTACGGAACAAGGGTCTTGACGACTTAGTAACGCATACGGGGGTCGCCGCAACTGAAACGGAAAGCGGGGTTTGGCCTTCCTGGGAACGACGACCTGCCAATTCCCCGCTCCGTCTGCTTGGTAACCCATCGGATCGAACGCCGTCGGGTTCATTCTCCTTCTCACATCGCGGGGCGTTTTCGGGTAGAGGCCGAAATATCCGCCTTGCGCGTCCTACTTCCATTGACAACATTCTGCGCGCGCGCCTGCCCCACGCCAAGAGTACGCACGTAATGGTACTTTAGTACTTATCCGGTCGGTGTTCGGCCGAGTTCAATCGCGCTGCCCCACCCGGCCGAACCTCGTCGGGATAAGCGAGCCAGCTTCGGCGAACCTGGCCAGGTGGAGGAGACGTTATGAAACTTCAGGAACTTTCGGAAAAGCTCGGAGTCGTGCTTGACGGTCCGGGCGATTTGGAAATCCGAGGCGTCAATACCCTCGAAGATGCGGGCCCGGAGGAGCTGGCGTTTCTCGCCAATCCCAAATACGTGAATCAACTCGCCACGACGCGAGCGGGCGCCGTCATTCTGACCGCCGAGGAACCATCGCGGGGTCGGCCCGCTCTACGGGCCTCCAATCCTTACTTAGCCTTCGCGCGGGCGATGGAGCTTTTTTACCCTCCGGCGCGGCCTGCGCCCGGCATCCACTCCACCGCCGTCATTGCGCCCAGCGCCAAACTTGGACAGCGGGCTTGTATCGGCCCTTACGTCATCATCGAGGAAAACGTCGAGATTGGAGATGACTGCGTCCTAAAAGGACACGTGGTGATTTATGAAGGAGCCAAGATCGGCCATCGCTTTTTTGCTCATGCCCATGCCGTCGTCCGTGAGCGCGTGACCATCGGCGATGACGTGATCCTCCAGAACGGCGTGCTTGTGGGCGGCGATGGTTTTGGATTTGCGAAACAGGCTGACGGGTCTTATTACAAAATCGTTCCGGCGGGTACAGTGATTCTGGAGGACGGCGTTGAAATCCAGGCGAACACGTGCGTGGACCGCGCGACGCTTGGCACAACCCGCCTGCGACGCGGCGTCAAGGTGGATAATTTGGTTCAAATCGGGCACTCATGCGACATCGGAGAGAATTCTTTGCTTTGCGGTCAGGTGGGGCTGGCCGGCACGTGCAAAATTGGCAGAAGCGTCCTTCTGACGGGCCAGGTCGGCGTGGCCGGACATCTGTCCATTGGGGATCACGTCATTGCGACGGCGCAATCGGGTATCCCACGCGATGTCGAGCCGAACCGCATCATCTCGGGCTCGCCGGCCATTGACAATGCCCGGTGGCTCAAGTGTATGGCTGCCTTTGTGCGCCTGCCGGAAATCTACGCCCGGTTGCGCAAACTGGAGAGAAAACTTTCTCTGGAGTAACATTCGCCTCTGTCGGCTCTCCGGTTGAAGACACGGGTGTCGGGATGTCATACTCAATCTGTCGGGGACGTTACCGGCTAATGGCTGGGTCGAGTTTCGGCCATCGGCGCATGAGCGCCCGTTGAACGCCCAATGCGCATTCTGATTTCAGTTTCGGATAAGGAAAAAGCTCGAGGGTCGTCCTCACCCTATTTCAAGGCCATGGTTGAAGCGGGGGCGCCACCGGAAGCCATCGAGCTGGTGACCGCTGCCGATCGGTTTCGGCTGCAAAACGGCACCTTTAGCGGTGTGCTGTTCACGGGCGGCGAGGATGTGGACCCGCAATTCTACGGGGAACCCAAGAAATACGAGAATGTGCGCAGCAACCGTGAGCGCGACGAATTTGAGTTGGAGTTGCTCGACCGCACCCTCCAACAACGCCGCCCTCTGCTGGGCATTTGCCGGGGCGCGCAAATGATCAATGTGAAGTTCGGCGGGGCGCTTTATCAGGATCTTAAGAATGATTTTACTCCGACTATCCCAACGGGCATCGAGCATCGGCAGGCCGGCAGCCGCAGCGCGGTGACCCATATCGTGACGGTCACCGAGCCTGCATCCAAGCTGGCAGAAATTTTTACCGGGAACTGCCGCGTGAATAGCCTTCATCATCAGGCGATCAAACGGGTGGGGCATGGGTTGAAGGTCACGGCCTATTCCGAAGACGGCCTGCCCGAAGCCATCGAGGCCGCCGATCCTTATCCTTTTTTGATGGCCGTGCAATGGCACCCGGAAGAATTGACGGATCACCCCGAACAAATTCAAATTCTTCGAGAGTTTGTTCGAAAATGCCACGAAGTCGCCGGAGCCGGTTAAGCACGCGCGCCCCGCGAGCCTCACGACCGCCCGGCGGTGCCATCGTCGCAAGGCCCGGTGCGGGTGGGAGGGTAAGCATTCCATGCCAGCGCGAATTTTTTTCACCCAAGGCGACCTGACGGAAGCTCCCGTGGACGCCATTGTCAACGCCGCCAACACCGACTTATTGCTCGGCGCGGGTGTAGCCGGAGCCATTCGCCGCAAGGGAGGCCCAACCATTCAGGAAGAGTGTGACCGTCTTGGCCCTATTCCGCTGGGTGAGGCCGCCGTAACCTCCGCCGGCCAGCTCAAGGCACGCTACGTCATCCATGCGGCCGGCATGAGGCTGGGAGGAAGCGTAACGGCAAACTCACTTCGCTCAGCTACCCGCCACAGCCTCCAGTGCGCTGAGGAGCTCAAAATCCAGAGCATGGCCTTCCCGGCCATCGGGACCGGCGTGGGAGGCTTTCCCACCGCGCAGTGTGCGGAAATCATGATCGGGCAAGTGCTGGAGCATCTTGCCGCCGGCAGTCATCTTAAGGAAGTCCATTTTGTTTTATATGATGCGGCCACGCTCCAAATATTCCAGGAGACCTACCACCGCCTGGCACCGGCGGTGCGGAACGAGAAAACTACCCCCGACGGCTAAAATCCATGAGAGCTAATTAAAATGAGCTCCGCCGAGCATTTGGCAGACCCTCTCCGCCCTTGATAGACTCGCCACTGAAATCGTTTCTCCTGCAAAACCTCCGCCGCCGCGGTCCCATCACTTTTGAGCAGTACATGACGTTCTGCCTTTATCATCCTCAACATGGCTATTATATGAGGGGCAGGGAACGCACGGGAGCGCGTGGAGATTATTTTACCAGTGCGGATCTCCACCCTATCTTCGCTCGGCTGACGGCGCGACAGGTGGAGGAGATGTGGCAGCATCTCGGCCGGCCCGGCCGCTTCAGTTTGGTGGAAGTGGGAGCAGGACGAGGTTGGTTTGCCGTGGATTTTCTTGCATGGACGCGACGGGCTTCCCCTGATTTCGCCGCGGCCCTCGACTACGTGGCTATTGAGCCGTCACCTGCAACCCTCGAACGTCTCCGCCGGTGCTTAAGCGACGCCGGCATGGCTGAGCGCGTCCGTCTGTTGTCCTCGCTCGAAGGACTCGACCCCATCGAGGGTTGCTTCTTCTCCAATGAGTTCCTGGACGCATTGCCGGTCGCCGTGGTCACCCGCGCCGCAGGGCGGTTGCAAGAAATCTACGTGCAAGCTCGTGGAAAAGATCTCGTCGAAGCGCTGGGTCCACTCAGCGATCCTTCCATCGCCGCTGCCGTTGCGCCTTTTGCCGAACGAGTGGAAGAAGGCCAACGAGTTGAAGTCTGCCGCGCCGTTACGCGCTTTGCTAAGACGTTGGGGGAAAAACTTCGGCGCGGATTTGTCATCACGGTGGATTACGGAGACCTGGCCGAGAATCTCTACACGCCGGATCGGCCCCGAGGGACGCTTCTTGCCTACCGTCGCCACAGGCCGTCGGAAGAATTTTACGCGAACCCGGGCGAGCAGGACTTGACGGCCCACGTCAACTTCACGACTGTGATCGAAGAAGGCCGGCGCGCGGGCCTCAGCCTCACCGGCTTTACGACCCAGGAAAGATGGCTGCTGGCGCTCGGCGAGGCCAACCAATTTGGCGATCTTTATGACGACGGAGCGACCGAGAAGGAAAAACTTGTCGCCCGCCTCAAGCTGAAGCGCCTTCTCAACCCGGAAGGAATGGGGTCGGTTTATAAAGTCTTAGTTCAGCACCGCGGCATCGCCCGACCGTCTCTCATGGGATTGCGCTATGCCAGGTCTCAGCCGTTGCTGGGGGGTTGAGTGTAGGGCTTTTGGATGTAGCGATTAGCCAGGTCGAGGGCGCCTTGGGAGTTGTCATGTGTCTGGAGCGCCTTCTGGTACTCATTGATGGCACGGTCACGCTGGCCGGTCGCGTCAAAAATCTCGCCCAGCGTCAAATGGGCCCATACCCGAATCCAGTGCGGCTTCAGGTCGCCGTCCAGGGCCGCACGCATTTCATCGGCGGCGGCGTTGTAGTTTCTCAGCAGGAAGTAAATTTGCCCCATGCGGTAATGCGCCAACGAATTGTTCTTATCAATCGCCACCACCTTCTGATACTGCTTGATGGCCTCAAGATAAGCCTGCTCCTCGCGGAGTTGGTCGCCGCGGGCAATTTCCACTTGCACTTTGAGCCGATTGTCCAGCTTGAGGATTTGGCTTCCGGGATCAATCACGACGTTGGTCGGGCGCGTCAAGGTGTTGATGGCGAAGTTAGCCCGCGTTCCTTCCATTTCGACCCGCGAGTCCACCGGGGGACGACCCTCTGAGTAAACGCGAATCTCCACCGGCATTCGGAAGATATCCAGATCCTGATGA
>JAKASC010000146.1 GCA_021828245.1 Acidobacteriota bacterium | reverse complement strand
GGGTTTGAAACTCAAACATCGCTTGCAGCGTGCCCTGGGCGATTTCGGCTTGGTAGGGAGTGTACGCGGTGAAAAACTCGCCCCGCGAAATGAGGGCGTCAATCGCCGCGGGCCGGTAGTGCGTGTAGGCTCCCGCTCCGAGCAAGGAAACGTAATCGCGGCTGCTTTGCACCGCCATTTGCTTGAAGAACTCCACGAGTTCAGGTTCAGAAAGCGGGCCGGGCAGCTTCAACGGTTCGCGGAGTTTGAGGGCGTCGGGGATGGACGCAAACAACTCGCTCGCGGAGCCAAAGCCGGCCGCCGCCAGCATCGCTTCACGGTCGCGTTGGGAATTGGGAAGATAGCGCATCAGTGGGCTTGGGTCTGGTGCAGATAGGCCTCGTAAGCCTCGGCGTTCATCAATCGCTCGGTTTCTTTGGGGTCCGCCACGCGAACACGGATCAGCCATCCCTCTCCGTGGGGATCGGAATTGACGATTTCCGGCTTATCCTGAAGTTGCGCGTTGATGGCTTCCACGGTTCCGCTGATCGGCGCGAAGACATCCGACACGGCCTTCACGGATTCGATGGCGCCCAACGGCTCCGCCGCCGTGAGGTGATCCCCCACCTTGGGAAGCTCCACAAAAACGATGTCGCCCAATTCTTTTTGGGCGTAGTCGGTAATGCCAATGGTTGCCGTTTCGCCCTCGAGGCGGACCCACTCGTGATCCTTGGTATAAAGAAATTCCGACGGGTAGCTCAAAGGTGAGGCTCCTTCCTTCTAATGATCTTGTCCAGCGACGTTGGCTCGCGTCAAGGAACCATCCGGCCATTAATTTGACCACGCCGGTGAGTCTTCATGGCGCCAGCTTCTTGCCTCCATGTGCGGCTTGGCGGATGGCGCACCGTGAACCCGTCCGCTGATGACACCGCGCTGGCCATGCACGCTACGTCACGGCTCATCCCTTTGCGGCCGCCGAGGGTTTGGGTCGCTTGTAAAACGGCAGCGCGACCTGCCGCGCGGCGACCAGTTTCCCTCGAATCTCAATCTGCATCTCCGCGCCGACGGCGGCCAGGCGCGGCGGGACGTATGCCAGTCCAATGTTCTTTTTCAAGAAGGGCGCGGGTGAGCCGCTGGTCACCTTGCCGACCGGCTGGCCTTCCATCCAAACGGTATATCCATCGCGCGCGATGCCCCGCTCGAGCATTTCGAAGCCCACCAGCTTCTTTCTCAATCCCTGTTCGCGCTCCGCGAGCAACGCTTCACGCCCCATGAAATCGCCCTTATCAAATTTGCAAATCCACCCGAGCCCTGCCTCGAGCAGCGTCGTTTCCTCGTCCAGTTCGTGCCCGTAGAGCGGGTAAGCGGCCTCCAGACGCAGGGTGTTGCGGGCGCCGAGGCCGGCAGGAACCAATCCCTCCGGCCGGCCCGCTTCGAGCATGGCATCCCAAACTCGTTCCGATTCCGAAGGCGGGAAATAAAACTCAAAGCCATCCTCACCCGTGTAGCCGGTGCGCGCAAGCCAGCCTTCGACGCCACAGCAGCGAGCGCGCAGGAACCAATAGGTGCGCAAGCCGCGGAGATCGGCGTCAGTCAACCGAGCTAAAATGCGGGGCGCCTGTGGGCCTTGCAGAGCCAATTGCGAATACTCCGCGGAACGGTCCTGCACCACCGCTCCCTGTTGGTTGTGTTGGGTAATCCAAGCAAAATCCTTCGCCGTATTGGCCGCGTTCACGCATACGAGAAACCTGTCTCGCTCGAGCCGATGCACCACGCAATCGTCCACGGCACTGCCTTGCGGGTACATCAGCGCGGTGTATTGCGCCTGGCCGATTTGCAGCCGCGCCACGTCATTGGCCGTCAGGTATTGGAGCAAGCGTTCGCTGGCCGGCCCCGAAACTTCAATTTCGCCCATATGACTCACGTCAAACAGACCGGCCGCGCGCCGAACCGCTAGGTGTTCCTCCACGATCCCCGAATACTCTAGCGGCATCTCCCAGCCGCCGAATTCGACGAGCTTGGCACCCGCGGCCCGGTGGACGGCGTTCAGGGCCGTGCGTTTGAGAATCACCTCCGTTGGCGAGGCCACGCTGTGCTCCTCAGTGCCATTTCGTCAGGCCGGCTAGAAATAGCCAAGCTAACATGTCCCCGAAAAGCGGTCAAGGCGCGGTGGACCGTGTTACCGCTTCGGTTTCGCCTGCCGTGGACGGAGATCTCGCTTGGCGAGTGTCGGTTGCTAGTCCTATGATAATCCACTCCGGCTGAGTCGAAGGTCAGGAGGCAAGGTTAGCAGCTTTCCTTTTCCTGCCGCGACGGACGCGGAAGTCGGGCTATGGAAAGCCCCAGCAGAATTTGTGCTCGTGTGGGCCGGAGCTTTTATGCCGCACAAAATTCACATCGCCCATCCTCAGCTTGGCCGTGCTGAAATCGAGGGCGTGCGCCGAGTTCTCAAGAGCGGCCATTTGCGCGCCGGCGCCCTTACCGAGCGGTTCGAATCTGAATTTGCGCGGTTTGTGGGAGCGCGTTTTGGAATTGCCGTCAACTCGGGAACCTCCGCACTCTTCCTGGCGGCTAAGGCGCTCTTGCGGCCGGGAGATGAAGTTATCGTCCCCGATTTCACCTTTGTGGCGACCGCTTCCATGGTGCTGGCGGCGGGGGCGCGGCCGGTTTTCGCGGACGTCAACGAGAAAACGTTCACGCTTGAGCCGGCCGATGTGGAACGACGCATCACCTCCCGAACCCGTGCCATTCTGCCCGTTCATCTTTATGGACACCCCGCCGACATCCTAGCGCTCGAGCGGCTTGCCAAGCGGCACCGCTTGCACCTCATCGGGGACGCGGCGCAAGCGCACGGAGCGAAGTACCAAGGGCAAGATGTGGGTTCATTCCGTGACATCGTCTGCTACTCATTCTATCCGACAAAAAATCTGACCACGGCAGAAGGCGGAATGTTGGTAACCTCCAATACCCGCCTGGCAGAGAAGCTACGCCTGATGCGTTCGCACGGCGAACGCCGGCGTTACGAGCACGTTTGCCTTGGCTACAATTTGCGCTTTACGGACATTGCGGCGGCCATCGGCCTGGCCCAGCTACGCCGGTTGAGCGCAGGTAACCGCAAGCGACGGCAGAATGCCGCTGCGCTGGCGCGAGAATTGGCCGGCATCGCCGGCATCGAAATCCCTCAAGAGACGGAGGGTAATTTCCATGTGTACAATTCTTTCACGATCCGCCTGAACCCCAAAGTGATAGGCATGAGCCGCGATGAATTCCGCGCCCGCCTGGCGCGGCACGGCATTGAAACAGCGGTTCACTATCCACTGCCGTTGCACCGCCAGCCGTTGTTTCGAGGATATGGACGAGATGAAGATTTTCCGGTGAGCACTCGCCTGGCGAAAACCGTTTTGTCCCTTCCCGTTCATCCCGCCCTGACCACCCATGATTTGAACCGCATGATCCGAGTTGTACGAAACACCGCAGCCGAGGCCCTCCGCTGACGTGCTTGCGCAGTTCCAGTGCTGGTCTAAGAGAGGTATCAGGCGGTTTCTGACCGAGTTTTGTTTTGAGGCGAGGCTTGAGCCGAACGGCTTGCGCGAGCTTGATCGGCGCGGCGGCACACTTCATCGTTGTAGCGGTCCACGGCCTCGAGCAGCGGCGCGCCACCCACGGCTTTGGCAGCATGGATAATGGCAGCCATATCCTTGGGTAAGCATCGGCCGCGATAACCTCGTTCCTCGGTGACGATGGTGTGCGACCTTCCGATCCGCTCATCGGCCAGCCAGAGCTCGCGGAGCTCATTGTAATTGACGCCCATGGCTTCCGCTAAGTCATAAAATTGGTTGACAAATGCCACCTTGGTGGCCAAAAAGGCGTTTTCCATATACTTGCAGAGCTCGGCGGTCTTCGCATCTGTCACGTAATAGCGCGCCAAGGGTCCCACGAAGGCCTGGTAAGCCCGCACTACGAGGTCACAAACGTCGGGATGCCCGCCGACGATGACAAATCCGTGCGACTCGATTTCTTTCCATGGATGCCATGGGGTCTCGCCGACATACTCTGGGCTAAAACAAATCTTTCGTCCGGTGACCGCCATGAGGCGATCCACCGTCCCGGGCGGCACGGTGGACTTGATGCAGATCGGCGGTTCAACCCACCGAACAACCTGCTCCACCGCCGAGGTGTCGCATGCGCCATCCGGACCTTCGGGTGTCGGCACGGCCACGAAAACTAGGTCACACTGCTGAATTGCAGAGCGCGACCCCTCCGTATCTATTCCCTGAATTCCCGTGTCGTAAAGAAACACTCGCGTGCTCCCAGGCTCGTAGGCAAAGATTCGTGCCAGCGCCTTGCCGACAACGCCATACCCTACAATGCCAAGCTTCATGCTTGTCATCGCGTTGCACCGCACTGGTATGGGATTTGCAAGGAGTGCCTTCACCCCTGGGGAACAGCGGTGAACCCGAAGCGAAACTTAAGAGTAAGCTCAGCCGTCCAGCAATGTCAACTTGAGCATTGGTTCGGGTGAGGTAAAGGTGGTTGTGGAAGAAGGCGGAGGGCGCGGATGCGTCATCCATGCCCGTCGCCGATCGTGCCTGATGTGAATCCGGCCGAGGCACTCGTGCCGGGGAGGGCAGCTTGCACTACGATGGCGGAAGCTCAATAATCAAACCCTTGTCATGGTCATGGAACTTAATCCTCAGCAGCGGCAAGCCGTTGAGCATGGCAACGGGCCGCTGCTTATCATTGCCGGCCCAGGGAGCGGAAAGACTCGGGTAATTGTGGAGCGGATGCTCTACCTACTCGAGAATTCGCCCGGCTTGGCTGCGGAGAATATCCTGGCGTTGACCTATACGGAGAAGGCTGCCGCCGAAATGGGAGAACGGGTCCGACGAGCTTTGGTCTCGGGGGCCACGGCGCCGCGCGTTTCGACATTTCATTCGTTCTGCCTTGGGGTCTTAAAGCAGCATCACTTTGAGCGGCGATTGCTGGACCAGACGGATATTTGGATTTTTTTGCGGCGCCGCATCGAACAGCTCGGGCTGGAGCACTATCAGAAACTCGCTTCGCCCGGCGCATTTCTTCACGACCTCAATGATTTTTTCGCCCGCTGTCAGGATGAGTTGGTTGAGCCGGAAGATTTTGCGGCGTATGTCGCACAGGCTGAGAAGGCCTTTGAACGGCTCGCGTCCACGCTCGACCCCGCTATCCGCGTGAAAGAAGCTGAGGCCGCTCAGAAGCTCAAGGAGTTGGCTCGCGTGTTTACGTGCAGCCGCCGCCTGATGGAGGAGGCAGGGTGCTCCAGCTTCGGCAGCTTGATTAGCGAAACCGTCCGCTTGTTCGACCGCGAACCACAACTCCGCGAGTCATACCGTCGCCGGTTCCGATTCGTTCTCGTGGATGAATTTCAGGACACCAACTACGGTCAAGTTCAGCTTTTGTCACGGCTCGTTGGTCCGCCGTACAACCTCACCGCCGTCGGAGACAGCGACCAGGCCATCTACCGATTCCGCGGCGCTGCCCATGGAGCCTTTACGATGTTTCGAGAAACCTTCCCCGGTGCGAGAACGATATACTTGAACCAAAACTATCGTTCCACGGCGCCCATCCTTCGCCTGGCCGAGCTGGTGATTTCCAAAAACGACCGTGAGGGGGAGCAACCCGCGCTCGTCGCCTCAAAGAAGGATGGGCCGCGCGTGGTCATGCTCCTTTCTCCCGAGACAAGAAGTGAAGCGGCGGGTATCGCCGATTTGATTGAAGACCTGATACGGAAGGGGCGCGCTTACCGCGACGTGGCGGTTCTCTACCGCGCCCATACGCACCGCGACCAGTTGGTGGAGGAGTTGAGCCGCCGCCGGCTTCCCTTTGCGATCCGGGGTCTTTCCCTGCTTTCAACGGTTATTCTGCGCGACCTCGTCGCTTACCTGCGCCTGATTCATTCGTGGCACGACAATATTAGCCTGACGCGCGTGCTATTGGCTCCGCGTTGGAAAATGCCCGAGTCGCTGGCCATGGAAGCGCGGCGCCGCGCGGCCAAGGACCACTGCTCGCTGGCGGAGGCGCTGGAGGGAATAAGCCGGACACGGCTGCAACCGGAACTGGAGGCCACCGGCTGGCCAACGTTACGCGCTCTGATCAATGATCTGCGAAAAACCGCCGACG
>JAKASC010000145.1 GCA_021828245.1 Acidobacteriota bacterium | reverse complement strand
ATCCCGACCGCAATCCGGATCGGAAGGCGGAGGCGGAGGAAAAATTCAAGGAAATCACCGAAGCCTACAGCGTGCTGGCGGACCGCGAGAAGCGAGCCGCTTACGACCGCTATGGGTTTGCCGCTGTCAGCGGGTCGGGGGCTGCTGCGCCCGATTTCTCCGCGACGATCTTTTCAGATTTTGAGGACCTTTTTGGTTCCTTCTTTGATTTCGGCGAGGTTTTCGGCCGGTCGCGCGGGCGCCGGAGTCGAGCGGAGCGGGGAGCGGATCTTCGCTATGAGGTGGAGCTTTCCTTCGAGGAGGCTGCCACAGGGCTCGACACCAAAATTAAAATTCCGCGCAACGAGATTTGCGGAAGTTGTCATGGCAGTGGCTCGCGGGGCGGAAGCGCACTGACCAATTGTCCGGCGTGTGCGGGTCGCGGACAGATTCGCCACAGTCAAGGTTTCTTCGTGGTTTCGAGAACCTGCCCGCAGTGTCAAGGGACAGGACAGGTGAACCGCGACCCCTGCCCGGATTGTTCCGGCGAAGGACGGGTCCGCCGCGAAAAGGTTCTCAACCTGAGAATTCCTGCCGGCGTGGACGAAGGCACCCGCCTGCGCGTGGCGGGAGAGGGTGAAGCGGGGCTTTTCGGCGGCCCTCCGGGCGATCTCTATGTCGTTCTGCGAGTCCGGCCTCACCCCCATTTCGAACGGCGGGGAGATGATCTCTACCTTTCGATTCCGGTCTCCGTGGCGCAAGCGGCGCTTGGCGCCGAAATTTCTGTCCCCACCCTGGACGGCACGCAGAAGTTGAGAATTCCAGAGGGCACTCAACCGGGCGCGGTGTTCCGCTTGCGCGGCAAGGGTATGCCATCCTTGAATGGACGTGGCCGCGGGGATCTCTACGTTGCCGTTGAGGTTGTCATTCCCACTCGACTTCGCGGTGAACAGCGCCGCTTGTTTGAAATGCTTGCCCCTTCCGTCCGGGTCGAAAACAAACCCCTCAGCCGCTCAGCCGGCGAAAAGGCCAGAGACGTTTTCGGCTAGCGGTCGCTCGCATTCGATTACCAATCCCCATAACTATTAAGCTCGCGGGCTACCGCCGGTCGGGAGCCCTCGAGCCGGGTCAGAACGGTCCCTGGCCGGTTTTGTTACGGTTTAGTGCGAACCGTTTATCGCCGAGAGCTTTACTGTGGGCCGCCGCCGGGCGTCATGGGCGACATAGAAGGAAATTGCGAGCTGGGGCTAGCGCCTTGTGGCGTTGGCGCGGCGCCCGGTTGAGTTGGAGTTGAGGGGATGGCCACACCGGGAATGGTCACCGTCCGCACCACCGAACCCGGAACCCCAGGAATCCCGAAAAACTCCCAGTTGTCGTAATGGGTATGGTGGTTATAGACGATGATGGATTGCTGGTTGCTCAGCGGCGCCACCCCGACGATATACGCCCCTTCGATTTTTTGGGATTGAGTAGAAAATCCAAGCGGATTGGAGCCGTTGCCTTGCAGGGGCCCCGTCCCACCGCCGAGGCCGGGTTGTGTGCCTTGGCCGTTGGACATGCCGGGAGGGGTGAGGGTTTTTGAATCGGTGACAATTCCATTGGCGGTGGCGTGAATAAACCGCCATTTGCCGTTTCGCGCCACGGGGTCGCGGTAGGCGCGCCGCAGAAAACGCATGCCGTTGGTTTCCAAAAGCTCTTTCACCGAGGTCGGATAGCGATTGAACTGCAAGTGAAACAGATAGATCGCCCGGGCGTACTGCTGGCCGCGAAAGATTAACTCTTTCTCTCGCTCGCGCTGAGCTTCCGTATAGACGCCGGCCATCGCCTCCGTCAGCATAATCAGCAAGATGGCGAGCATCATCATGATGATCAGGAGCACGTAACCTTGGTTTTTGGGTGGTCCATTTTTGCGAAACATTACAGCCTCACTGAGCTTGTGGAATCGGAAGTCTGGCCTTTTCTCCAGACTGCGTGTCCTCCACAATCACCGCCATGGGGGTGATGGCCAGAATCTTGTAGCGGTGGGATATTTCATCACCCACGTGCGCGGCGTAAACCTCATCCTGGCCGGAAAGATATGCCTGTCGGTTGCCTTGCTGGTCCTGCGAATATCCTAAAGCCTTTAGCGGAATAGGCGGCGGAGGGGGTGGCGAGGAGGCATCGCCGCTCAGACGCTCGCCGGGACGCATGCCCGGCGGCGGAGGGGGCGGAGGATAGCCGAAGGGATTCCGTGTGAAGGTTGGGAGCAGCCGTTGGTTGGCTGCTTTTAAGACATCCAAACGGAGTTCACCCGATGCCGTCAAGTTGCTCTCCAGCGCGTGAATTTTTACGGACCTGCGACCGCTGTGCGTCGGCGGGCTATCCACCCGCGCCGCCGGTTGCGGTGAACCGTTAAGCTCCCGCACCAGCTTGACGACCATTAACAAGCACACGACGCCCAGCACGATTGGCCCCCACTTTTGAATGGAGCGAGATGTTGTCATGGTGTCAAGTAAAGATCCGCATCCACGGTGAGCGAGATATTCCGCCCTCCGCTTGCCGTAAAGCTAAAATCGCGCACCAAAATCAGGTCGCTGGCGGTCTCAATGGCATGGGCAAAGTTGAGAAGGTCTGGAAATGATCCTGTCGCGGTCATCTGTATTCCCAGGCGGTCGAGCGGCTGTTGGCCCGCAGAACTCAACTTGTAACTGACGCTGACCAGCGTCACGTGGCTTTGGCTTGTCAGATGGCGGACAAGTTGTTCCGCCTGGGAGAAGCCCCAGCGCCGCGCCGGCACATGCTGAGCCAGGAAAGCGTGCAAGTCATGGGCGTCTTGCGGCAACGAGGACCGTAAGCGCTCCAGGCGGGCGGCCTGGGCCTCGGCGTCGAAGGCAGCCAGCCGCACGCGGTCAAAGGACTCTTCGTGCTGAGCCACTCGGCGCGCCAGCGGTCGCACCACGGCGGCGTAAACGACCACATCGAGCGTCAGCACGAGCAACGCGGCACGCTCAATCCATCTTCGGAGGGTTTTACGGCGAGGTCTGAGCATCCGTTATTCCTTGCCCCTCGGAAATGATTCCCGCTCCGTGGTACTTTGCCGTGCAGGTTGCGAGCACGGTGCTGCTGTTGCTTGGGGTGTCCGTGTCCGCAAAACCCTGGTTCGTCACCACAACGTCGGAAAAATCCGCCGCGGCTTCGAGGTTGTTCAGAAAGGCTTCGAACGCCCGTTCGCTCTTGGCTTCCACGGAGAGACGAACCATCGGATGGGGAGCCGTCACTGAAAGCGAAAGTCCGTCCAGTCGAACATCGGGGGGCAACAATTGGCTCACCCGCGCGGTCAGGCGAGCCACTGAAAACTGCTTCCGTTCGATCAGACCATTTAAGTAAGCTGTTTCATCAACCAAACGATGGAGCTCCGGCCGAGTGAGGTACTGCTGGAGCGATGACACTTTTTTTTGCAGACGGTTCAGGCGTTGCTGAGCCTGCGCATAAGACGTTGCGACGCTCTGATCTTCTCGGTAGTTTGCCACCGCAGAGCGCACTAAGCTTCCCAAAACGCCGAGCGCAACCGCCAGCACCACGGTGCCCACGGCCAGGCCGTAACGCTCGTGCCAGCCGAGTGGGGTCGCCAAATTTAGGGAAACCTTCATGGGTTCGATCCCCGATTGGCGATGAGTCCGGCAAAGGGCATACCGTAGGGCGTCACCAGGTCCTGCTCATCCGGCGGAAGCGCCGCGGCATACCCTGGCGGGCAGGGAAGGTCGTTCATCTCGACGCCCGTGGTCTCTCGCAAGCGCTCGATCCAGGCTTCCTCCGAAAGCGGTCCGGCGTAGAGCCATACGCGGTGAACCTCAACTTTCAGTCGGTCCTGAGCGCTCGCGAGCACCCGCGCCATTTCATCCGTCGCTGCCTGGGGGAGCTCATCAACAGCGTCCACGGGCTCGTGCCGCCACAATAACAACCGGTCACCGGCCACCATCACGGTGGTCAGTCCTGCACCGGAAAGATGAAGGAGCAGCTCTGCTGAGGTGGTCGAGGGCAGAAGAGGAAGCAACGCTGCGGTCGTGGGAAGCAATAACGTAAGCTGCCCATTTAGGCGTTCCATGACGCTCTCATATTCGGCCAACACCGAGGATCGAGCCGCCATGGCCACCACCTCAATGGGACCGGCGCCGTTCCGCAAAATCTCGTAGCTGATTCGGGCCTCGTTTGGAGGGTAGGGCAGCAAATCCTTCAGTCGCCAGCGGATCAAAGCATCCGATTCTCGAGCGTTGTTCGGCAGAGTCTCAAAGCTCAACGACGCCACGCGCACCATGCCATCCGGCAACAAAAGCCCGAGGGGCCCTCCCGCGCCGCCCAACTCGCTCGCGAGCTCCGCCAAGGCATCCCGAATACCGTCGAGCCGATCTTGGTGGGGCGGCGGGCCGGCAGGCAGTGTGTTGCCGGGGAGCTGGCGCATTCCGATGTGTTTGATTCGGCGCGATGGGCGGTCAAGGCGCGCTCCCGCGACAAAACCGGCGTCCACCTCGAACGCCAGCGCCGGTAACGTGGTGCGCCGGGGAGCCGAGCGGCGGTCGAAAAAGCGTCGCGGAATATCTTTCCAGTCCATCGGGTCGAGCGCCTCGAGCGGGAAGCGTTACTCCACAAAAGTGACTTTGTTAATCTCCTTGAGCGTGGTGACGCCCATGCGCACCTTTTCGAGGGCGGATTCGCGCAACGTGCGCATGCCTTCGTCGCGGGCCAGCCGTCGAATCTCAGAAGACGGCCTCTTCTCAAGGATCATTTCACGGATCGGGTCCGACAGCGCCATCAGTTCTCCGATGGCCGTGCGACCGCGGTAGCCGGTGCCATTACACTTGGGGCAGCCTGTGCCTTCATAAAACGTGACGTCCTGCCATTGCGCGGCCACCAGGCCCGACTCTTCCATCAGCTCCCGTGACGGCGGGGAGGGCCGCTTGCAGGCTTCGCAAATCGTCCGGACCAGCCGCTGCGCCAGGATGCAATTGAGCGCGGAAACAAAGTTGTAAGGTTCAACGCCCATGTTGAGAAAGCGGCCCAGCACGTCCACCACGTTGTTGGCGTGGACGGTGGTAAAAACCAGATGCCCCGTGAGGGCGGACTGAATGGCGATTTGGGCGGTATCATTGTCGCGAATCTCGCCCACCATAATCTTGTCCGGGTCGTGCCGCAAGATGGAGCGCAGCCCGCGCGCAAAGGTTAATCCCTTTTTCTCGTTGACGGGAATTTGGGTGATGCCGCGGATCTGATATTCCACCGGATCCTCAATGGTAATAATCTTGTCTTCATCGCTCTTAATTTCGGAAAGCGCCGCGTAAAGGCTGGTGGTTTTTCCGCTGCCCGTCGGTCCCGTCACCAGAACCATGCCGTAAGGCTCGCGGATGAAGCGTCGCAAGCGGCGAATCTCGTGGTCGGAAAATCCCAGCACGTCAAGCCGAAGCTGGCGGAACTTCTCATGCAAAGACTCCTTATCAAGGATGCGAAGCACGGCATCTTCGCCGTGGATCGAGGGCATAATGCTGACGCGAAAATCAATCAAGCGTCCCCGATAACTGACTCGGAATCGGCCGTCCTGCGGTATCCGCCGCTCGGCGATGTCGAGTTCCGCCATGACCTTGATGCGAGTAATGATGTTCGATTGATACTCCGGACCGAGCGGCGCCATGGCCTGCTGCAAGACGCCGTCCACGCGATACTTCACCACCATGGAGTTATCCCGGCTCTCCAAGTGAATATCGCTCGCGCGTCGCTCCAAGCCCGCGAAGATAATCGAATCCACCAGCCGGATGACCGGGCTCACGTCCTTGACGCCGACCAGTTGCTCGAGCGAGAGCTTTTCGTCTCCGTTATCTTCCTCACGGATGACGTCAAGGCGAAATTCGCTGGTGGCCTCGTCGAGAACCCGCTGGGAGGGGTCCGTCTTGGCCAGAAATTCCTTGATTTGGCTGGCGGAGGCGACCTTCACGATCAAGCGCCGGTCGAGCCGGGCGCTGATTTCGTCGAGCCGAGCCAAATCCGTGGGATCGCTGATGGCCACGACCAACTGATGGTCCTGGGCGGCCAGGGGGAGAAACTCGTACCGAAGCATCAAGTCGAGCGGAATGGAACGCAGCAGGTCGGGTTCCGGCCGAAAATCGCCCAGGTCCACAAACTCAAAGTGGTAGCGGGCGGCCCGCTCGCGGGCCATGGCGATTT
>JAKASC010000144.1 GCA_021828245.1 Acidobacteriota bacterium | reverse complement strand
GATCCTGGGGAATGATGACCCTCTCGTGATAGACGCCGGGCTGAATCTCGATAATAAGGCGGCCGGAACCTTCAACCGGCGCATGGTCCACGGCTTCCTGGATAGTCGTAAAGTTGCCAGACCCGTTGGGCGTGACGACCACTCGAACGACGCGCCGCTCCCTGCCCGACACCCCGGGCGAGCGGGCCGCCTGAACTTTGGCGCCGAGCGCCAGCCACGCCATGGCCAGGCCGACGATGCTCATCATGGTCCGTTCTGTTTTCATTGAGCGCCCCTCACTCCAATCCTAACCTGCCTGCGAACGGGTTCTCCCCCTGCTTTCCTCGAGCCTTTCGCGCAGCGTTGCGGCTACGGGTGGCTCGGCATGGGCTTGAATCGTCCCTGGCAAGGGTACGGACGTCCCTGGCCGGGCATCCCGAGGATGGTGACATCGTTGCCCGAGGGCAGAAAATTAACCGGCCCTGGACCCAGGCGAATGCGCGCATGGTCAGCGCGGAAGCGAACTTGATTCGGCGCTTCCAGAATCACGTCATCGAAGGTCACGCGGAGACGATGCGTGGCATCGTAGCCGTCAAGAAGAATTCGTCCCGGGCCGAAAATGTGGATGTCGCGCAGGACAATATCGGTGAACGTGGGAATCTCGTTCCTCCGCGAGCCGTAAAACGAGTAGTGAGAATCCATCACAATGGGCCGAGGGGTTCGCCGGATGCAGACGTCCTGATACAGAACGTTTTCGACGCGGCCGCCGCGGCTCGAATTCGATTTGATCCGCAGACCGTTGTTCGCCCCATCAATGGTGAGGCGGCGCACGCGGACGTCACGCACTCCGCCGTTGGTGTTGCTGCCGATGGACATGCCGTGGCCCGTGTAGAAATGATTGTCCGCCACCGTGATGTGGGAAGACGGCCCCGCCGAGCCCGCCTTGATGGCCACGTCGTCGTCGCCGGCATGAATAAAGCAATGCGTGATGGTCACGTCGGTGGCCGAAGAAGGGTCAATGCCGTCCGTGTTGCGCGCCGTGCCCGGCGTATCAATGATAACGCCCCAGGCAGTGAATCCCCTGCCGTCCCGGTAAAGCACATGAAAGTTGGGAGAATTCCTGAGCAGGATGCGATAGAGCGTAAAGTTGTCGGAGTGCGAAATCTCAATCAAGCGGGGGCAGTTTTGGTGGAGGTTTTGGACTTGCGCTTGGCGGGCGAGCTGCCACCAGGAAAAAGTTTTGCCTAACAAAGTTGCTCCGCCCCGCCCGTCAATGGTTCCCGGCCCCATGAGGGCGGCGTTTGGAGCGTGGTCGGCCAGAATAAGAGGCCGGCACCCCGTGCCGCGGCGCGACAGAACTCCGCAGCCACCCGGCCGGCGGTCGTAGTCGCGCGGATTCCTGGACCCAAACAGAATTGCGCCTTGGGCAATGCGCAAGGTGACTCCGGCTCGAAGACGCAGCGGACCCGAAAGAAACGCATTGCGGATACCGTCAGGCACCAATTCGACGGCCCGACCGGGCGGACAATGATTCAAGGCGTTTTGAATGCGTGCCGTGTCGAGCTTGTTTTCATCGCGGGCCGGCAGAGTTCGACCGCCTTGAATCGCCACTAACCGAGCCCGCAGCCGCAAAGCGGTCGGCGGAAACACCGGCTCGCTCACCTGCCGCAAGTCTTGAGCGTGAAGCGTCCCCGCGGCCAAAGCGGTCACGGTCCAGAAGCCTAAAAGGGTATATCGCACGCCCCTCGGCGATGACCTCATTCTAATTCTCCATCTTCGGCAGGCGGCAAATCCAAGGGCCTCTCATCCTCCGCCAGGCCGGAAATTATGGCTTGCCGAACCGCCGCCATCAAGCGGTCGAGCGCTTCAACGGTCATGCCTTGGGTCGGGATGGGGCGATGCAAGGTCAGTCGAATTGTCCCCGGGTGAATGCGCCGCTTGCCCTTTTGCAGCAGCTTGGATGAGCCGGAAACGGAAATAGGAACAATCGGCGCTCCCGCTTGAATCGCCATGCGAAAAACGCCCTTCTTGAAGGGCTGCAGGTGGCCGTCGGGGCTGCGAGTGCCTTCCGGATAGGCAAGAAACGAATGGCCGGCGCGGAGCTTGGCGACGGCTTGGTCGAGCGCCACCAGCGCCTGCTCGCGGTGCTGGCGGTCAATGGAAATAAAACCCCGGACTTTCATGGCCGGGCCCAAGAGAGGAACTCGGAAGAATTCCTTTTTCACCAAAACGAGCACAGGCGGCAACACCGAAAGCACGGCCGCGGGATCGGAATTGCTTTGATGGTTCGCCATATAGACAGCCGATGACCCGCGCACAATGTTTTCAAGGCCCTGCGCTTCAACTTTTATCCCGCTAATCCAGAGCGCCAGCTTGGCGCCGGCGAGGCCCGCTTTGTAGAGCGCGGCGGTGCGGTGCGTCAAGAGCGCGAAAAGAAGCAGCGGCCCCCCCACCAGGGTCATATAGACGGGAAGAACGACCGCTAACAGAAAGGTCCGAATCATGGGATGTCACGCTGGGGCCGGTCCCTGGCCTCAACCCGCCAAAGCCACGGATTTGTTCGGCATCGTCCAAAAAGCGAACCAGGCCGCAAGAACGCTCCAGGTGGCCATGTCTCCCAATAGTATTTTCCCTCCGCAATGGCGATGGCCGGCCCTGTCAAGCTCACTTCTCCGTCCTCCGGCCAAGTGATGAGCAGCGAGCCGGCGGAGGTTTGGACGCGAACCGTCCGCTCGGTGCGCCCGTTCAGAATCGAGGCCACCGCCGCGCCGCAAGAACCCGTCCCGGAAGAGGCCGTTTCGCCAACTCCACGCTCCCAGAAACGCACTTCAATTTCTTGCTTCGAGATCACTTTGATGAACTCGACGTTGGTGCGGCGAGGGAAAAATCGGCTGCGCTCAATCTCTTGGCCCAAGGCTCGCCAGTCGAGTGATTCGAAATCATCCACAAAGATCGAGCAATGAGGATTGCCCATGGAAGTCACCGTGGCGCGCAGGGTGCGATGCCGCAATGCCAGCGGGAAATCCACGATAGGCGGAGCCGTCTGCGCCGCTCGGAAGGGAATGCGGGCCGGGTCGAAAATCGGCTCCCCCATCGAGACGCGGAAAGTCCATTCCAACGGGCCCCGCTCCGAAGGCACTCGAACCGGCTCCAGGGTTTTGACTCCCGCCCGGGTTTCAATCTGCAAGCGGCGCGGCTTGCGGCCGGGCGGCAACAAAAAGGCCCCGACACAACGAATGCCATTGCCGGACATTTCAGCTTCGCTACCGTCGGCGTTAAAGAACCGCACACGGGCGTCATGGGCGGGATAGCGCGGCTCAAGGACCACCAGGAAGCCATCGGCGCCGAGGCCGGCATGACGGTGCGTGATCGCTTGCGCCAATCGGGAGAGTGGGCGCGGCAGATGACTCCCCCGCGCAACGATAAAATCATTGTGAAGGCCGTGAAATTTGGCAAAGCGAATGGCGATCTGTTGGGGCATGGTGCGGGTTGGCGTCGGCGCGTGGCCGCTGGCTAATCGAATGCTTCACCTTCCTTTGCCGCGGCGTCGCAAGCTGCCCCACCTTCGGGCGAGGCGAGCCGCTCCGTCGCCGCTACGTCTCATAGTGTGGCCGCTAACGTGCCTTAATCAAGGGCAATTTAAGGCGCTTGATGATGATAGATCGAAACCGCAGTCTTGCTGAGCCTCACGTGCAGCACCCGCGTAAAATGCCGGAACGCCCCGGGATAGGCCCGCATGAGTTGGCTGACCGCGTCTCCCGTTCGGCACACAATCCACTCCACCCATTGTCCGGGATGCCGTGAGAGCTTCCGCCAGTAGCGGCGATTGTCCTGGGTAAGAATGTTGCGATAATCAATCCCAACACGGGGCGCGACACACGGCCACTTGCCGGAGGCCATCAAGATGGTGCCGCCGTGGTAGTGAGTTCGAAGGAAGGAGGTCACAGTTGTTTCCGCAGGGGATTTGCACGGCGTGTTGAGGATGCTTTCACGAACGATGGGTAAGGCGCGCGCACCGGGAAGAATCTGTCCCACATCCTGAACCACCAATAAAATGACGAATCCGGCGGCAAGGCGATGCCGCGCCGTTCCCGAGAGGCTCGGCGAAATCACAAAGGAGGGTAGCAACGCAAGGGCCGGCGCCAGTTCCAGCCCGTAGCGCAAGTTATAGTAGGTGAAAGGAAACAGGGTGGGAACATAAAGGGGAATCGCGGCGTGAGCCATGGCTTGAACGTAGAATGGCAAGGCCACGAGGAACAACAGCCCCGCAGAACGTCGGAAGCGGAGCCGGCGGTCGGCCAAAAAGGCCACCAGGCCCAAGACCGCCAGCCCCATCGCCCAGGGTCCAACCACCAGTCGCACATCCTCCAGGTAGTAACGCGCGGAGAGCACCATGCTGCCATCGGTCGGATATCGAAAGCCCGTGGTGGCAAGCTGGTGCGCGTAGATGGCTTTGGCGGAGGAGGGACCGTTATAGAACTCAAGCGGGTTCCCAAAGCGATAGGCGTTATGCGCGAACCACAGAATTGGCCCAGCGCCCGCAATCAATGAAAACAGCACAAGGTGACGAAAGCGCTTCGGCCAAGGCTCCGAGCGCGCCCAGAAAACAAACGCGGCGGCAAACGGCAGCGCGTACCATTCATCATACCGGGTGAGGGTTCCCGCGAACGCCGCGAGCCCCGCGAGCGCAGCGGTGCCGGCCCTTCCGCTTTGCTGATATCGAAAGAGTCCGTAAACGGTCAGCACGGACCAGAAAATGGCCATGGATTCCGTCATCGGCATGCTGGCGAGGTAGAGCATACTCGGACATAGAGCGAATCCGGCAAGCGCCACCCAGCCCGCCGCCAGGCTGCCATTCATCTCATAGCCGAGCCGAAACAGAAACCACGCCGCCCCTACAAAGCAAGCCATTGAAACCAAACTGCCGGCCAACCCGGATCTCCAGAGGAAATCGTTGAGGGCCAGCGGCGAAACCAGCAGATGAAAAAGAGGAAGCCACACGGTGCCAATTTCCGGATATCCCGGCGTTAGCGAATCGAAAATACGCCGCGCGCCTTCCATGTGGGCCAGAGCGTCGCCATAAATGTCCGTTACGCCGAGACGGTAAAACCCCGCCAGCGCGAAGGTGGAAAGCGCGAGGAGAAAAATCCAGATGGCTAAAATGGTTCGGCGCGGCAGGGGAGCGGCGGGCGAGGAAGGATCAAAGTCCGAATTAAACATCAAAATGAGTTAGGCGCGTGAATTGGCGGACTCTCTCTTCGATGTCCTGGCGGGTGACGGTCAAAAGGCGGCGGAGACCAAAGTCCTCCACGGCAAAGCTGGCCATCACAGCCCCATACACCACGGCCCGACGCAAATTCGCGTCAGAAAGATCTTGGCTGCGCGCCAGATGGCCCATAAAGCCGCCGGCGAAGGTGTCTCCAGCACCGGTGGGATCCCGAAACCCCTCGAGCAGAAGCGCAGGAATCGAGAAGACTTCCTCGCCGTTAAACAGGGTCACGCCATGTTCGCCGCGTTTCACCACCACCCTGCGCGGCCCCATGGCCTGAATGGCCCGCGCGGCTTGCCACAGATTCTGGCGACCGGAGAGCATTTTGGCTTCGCCCTCATTGATAATCAGCGTGTCCACTTCCTTGAGGGTTTGGCTGAGTTCGCCGGGTGTGTTGGCAATCCAAAAATTCATCGAATCGGCGGCCGCAAACTTGGCGCCCGATAATTGCCGCCGTACGTGGAGCTGCAACGCCGGATGGATATTGCCAAGAAAGAGGAATTCAGCGGAGACAAGGTGTTGGGGAATTTTAGGCTGAAAGCCTTCAAACACGTTGAGCTGCGTGTCGAGCGTGCGCGCCTCGTTCATGTCCCGCCCGTATTCGCCTTGCCAGCGAAACGTGCGGCCCGAGGCGCGTTCCAGACCCGAGGTGTCAATGCCACGGGCGTGAAAGATCTGCTGGTGACGTTCCTCAAAGTCTTCCCCCACCACCGCGACAATGGCGACCTGCGTGAACCAGCTCGCGGCGACGGAAAAATAAGTTGCCGAACCTCCCAGGATGTTCTTTTCCTCGCCGTAAGGCGTACGAATCGAATCAAACGCGATGGAACCAACAGCCAACAGAGACATAACGCCGCCTACTTTCTCCAGCCACTAGTGTTTTCTTTCGTCTTGAAGATACTTGGCCAGCAACAACGCCAGCCGCTTCCGAGTGCGGGCAGGAATCTTTTTGGGGTCGGTCAGAATGGCGTGAGCGAGCGCCTGGCCGCACTTGCAACGCCGTTCCCGCGGCAGGGCCTGG
>JAKASC010000143.1 GCA_021828245.1 Acidobacteriota bacterium | reverse complement strand
TTGTCCTCGCGCGGCAGGCACTCGCCCTGAGCCTCGATGGAGAAATAGTAGGGAATTTGTTCCCGCACTTTCTGTCGCCACTCGCGGCCGAAGCCAGGAATCGAGAAGGCTTGGCCATAAAGCTCCTGCTCGGCGCCGCCGTCAAAGCGGTAGCCACGCAGAAACCGGCGATCGGGATAGCCTCGAGTGTTGGCGTATTTAGGAATCAGGAAGCCACAGGGGTTGCCGGTGGGCTCTCGCCGAGAGGACTGAAGCGAGGCCATGACTCCGCCTGCGCCTTCAATGGTGAAATGATCCATCAGGTAATGCCCCAGCACACCCTCGGAATTGCCTACGCCGTTGGGGAAACGTGAACTTTTGGAGTTGAGCAAGATACGGGTGGATTCGAGCGCCGAAGCCGCCAGAACGACAACTCGCGCGTAAGCATCACGATGCGCTTTTGATTCCCGTTCGATATAGTGGACACCCCGCGCCCGCGCTTCCCTCGAGTCCATCAGCAGATGGCTGACCACCGCGTTGCTTTGCAGGGTCAGGTGGCCCGTGCGCCAGGCAGCCGGCAAAGTGACAGCGGGGCTGTTGAAATAGGAAGCCGTGAAGCATCCGCGCTGGCATTCGTTACAGTAGTGGCAAGCCGGTCGGCCATGGTGAGGGACGGTGAGATTCGCCACGCGGTCCGGCATCACGCGCCAACCGAACTGTTTCTCAATCACCTGCTTCGCCAACAAGCTGCCACAGGATAAATTCATCGGCGGCAAGAAACGGCCGTCAGGCATGGTTTCCAAACCTTCGCGCGACCCGCTGACGCCTATAAACGCTTCCACCTTGTCGTAATAAGGCTCAAGATCTCCGTAGCTGATTGGCCAATCTTCACCGTAGCCGTCTCGGCTCGCGGCTTTGAACTCGTAGTCCGTGTACCGGTAACTTTCGCGCGCCCAGCAGAAGGTCTTTCCGCCAATTTGCCGGCCGCGAATCCACATGAAGGGCTTATCGGGAGGTGTGGTATAGGGATTCTCGTGATCGTCCACAAAGAATTGATGGCTGTATTCATCGCACGCATAGCAGAGCCGTTGAACGGGCTGACGGGTAAGAAGCGCTTTTTGATCGCCAAAACCGCGAAATTTGAGTTGATAAGGCCAGACGTGCTCGGTGAAATCCCGCGTGGGGATGCGCGGCGGGCCGGCCTCCAGCATCAAGACCTCCAAGCCGCGCTCGGTCAATTCTTTGGCCACCCAACCGCCGCTCGCCCCCGAGCCGACCACGATGACGTCATAGAGCCGCAAGCCGTTTCCTCCTAGCAAGTGTCGGTAGTGATAACGCCGCAAGGCCGAATTGTCAACCACCGAGAAAGCGATCGAGGTTCCTTGCACGGTCGAGCATCTCTACGGTTGAGTCGCCGGTTTCAAACGGGTGCAAAGCGTGGCCGCAATAAATCGAAAAATCTATCGTTCCTCACAAGTTCCTATTCCTGATAAGCTAACAGCATCCTAGTTTGCGGAGGGAATCATTGCGATGAAAGCGATTGCTATTGTGCCGGGAACGACGCAGGTAAGTCTGGTGGATCGGCCGGAGCCCAAGCTCAACGCGCCCGATGAAATCAAGCTGCGCGTTTTGCGAGTGGGCATTTGCGGGACCGATCGGGAAGAAGTCGCCGGCGGCCGAGCGGATGCGCCACCGGGTCAAAAGGAATTGGTGATCGGGCACGAAATGTTCGGGCAGGTCGTCGAGGTGGGCGCCGGCGTGAAGAGCGCACGGCCGGGCGATTTGGGCTGCTTCACGGTGCGACGTGGCTGCGGGCATTGTCCGTTCTGTCTGGCCGACCGGAGCGACCTCTGCTCCTCCGGGGATTACACCGAGCGCGGCATCCGCAAGCGGGACGGCTATGAAACGGAATTTGTGGTGGATCAAGAAAAATATTTCGTCAAGGTACCAAGCGATATGTCGTCGCTGGGCGTGCTGGCGGAGCCGATGTCCGTCTCCGAAAAGGCCATTGATGAAGCGCTGGCGGTCCAGCAGGCGCGCCTGGGTATTTCAGGGCCGGCGGCGGATTGGGTGAAAGGCAAGGTCGCCTTGGTGGCCGGGCTGGGACCAATTGGCTTGTTGGGAGCCATCGCCCTGCTGTTGCGGGGAGCCAAAGTGTTGGGCCTCGACGTGGTGGATAAGAATACCCTGCGGCCGAAACTCCTTGAGCAGTTCGGCGGAACGTATGTGGACGGCCGCGAAACCCAGCCGGCGGCGCTGGCGCCGTCATTCGGCCAGATTGATATGATTTTTGAGGCTACCGGCGTAGCGCGAGTTGAATTTAATCTGCTGGGCGCGCTCGGCATCAATGGCGTTTACGTGTTGACCGGGATTCCCGGCGGCGACCGCCCGTTGCAACTGGACGGTGGGGCGCTCATGCGACAACTGGTCCTCAAAAATCAGGTGATGATTGGAAGCGTGAATGCGGCGCGACAACATTTCGAGATGGGTATAGCCGACCTTGGCCGAGCGCAAGCCAAATGGGGCAGCGCCGTCGCTCAGCTCATCACCCACGCTGTTCCCTACAACCATTTCGCCGACGTGCTCGAACAACATCCCGCAAACGAGATTAAAGCGGTCATTGAGTGGAGCAAGCTCGGTTAAAAACAGTCGGGGCCCCATCAGGCCATCAGGGGCGGCGCAGGATGGCGGTGGTATCACCTCAGTAGGTGAAGCGGCACGGTGAAGGTCTGGGTTTACAAAATCAACACGAGGCGCGGCTGGCGATTTGACAACTATTTCCGCTCGCGCGCCCGAGGGCCGTATGGGATGGGCGATGCCGACTGGATACGCAGCGCCTCCAGCCGTCGCGCTCTTCGGGAAGAAGTCACACGCGGGGACATCATTCTCTGTTACGAAACTGACCGGAAGCTCTGCGTGGGGATGACGCGCGCCGCTTGCGACGGGCGGGATCTCGGTGAAGGCTCCCTGATTGATTTCTTGCCGCCGGCCCAGGCGGTGCGCTTTCAGGTTCCTCTGCGGCGGCAACCCGATCTCGATCACATTCTAGCTTTCACGCCCCAACGAGGCCGCGGCACCATCCAGCGCATTGAACCTGACGAATTCAGGCATCTCATAAAAATCCTGCAGCGCAAGAATCCCGCGCTCGTCCCCCTTTGGCGCCGGTGGATCGGCGAATCGGCTGCACTGGACGACCGTCGGGCGCGAAAGCCGTTGCGTTACGTTGTCGGCCATAAACCATCGCAAGTTCTATTAAGCTCAAGGAGGGGAGGCCGAAGTCGCATGAACAGAGGGCGTTACAACGGTGACGGATTGAGCTTCTGGCTCGCGAGGGATGATGATCCATGCAATGAGATAGGCAATCGCTCCCCAGCCGACAAACAAGGCGGCCGCAAGCCAAATCAGACGAACCAGCGTTGAATCCACCTCCAGGTATTCGGCCAATCCGCCACACACACCGGCAATCTTCTCATCTTTGCGTGAACGCATCAGCCGGCGTGGGGCTTGTTTCGAGGTTTCCAGGGGGGCGCCGCAGTGGGAGCAGAAGTTCGGGCTGAAAGCGTATTCTTTACCGCACTTTGGGCAGTACATCGTTCACCTCCCGCACGCCTTGATACACTAATATACGCTGGCGGCGGCGAAGGAGTTCCATCGGAAGTGTGAAAGGCAGCAGCGTCAAGGAAGTAAAATAATCGCTCGCTGTGGGACTTTCGGCTAAGATGCCGTCTCACCGGTGGATGGCTGGGAGTGTGGGTGGTCGTAGGGCGTCAAGGCGCCCTCGGGCTGAAAGCAAGAAGCATGATGCGTCAACGGTTCCATCTCCGAAGGGTTTTTGTTCTGACACGGGGCACCTCCTTGCGTCGCCGGGTGGCCTACAGCCTGGCGATTGTTCGGCTGATTTTGGTCCCTGTGATTCTCCTGACGATTTACTACCTTTTTGCCATGGGGGTCATCGTGGATCGCATCGTCCGTGTGGACGCAACCGTGGCCATGCAGGCCGAACGAGCTTCTATCCAGATGCTGGATGCCCGACGCGCAGAACATGATTACCTCCTCTTGCAAGACCCGGCGGCCCTGGAGCAGGCCCGTCGGGCGCTCGACGGCCTCAAGAAAACTGCGGAGTCTTGTCAACGACTGGAGCCGAGTGAGGCCACGACAACCAGCGCTCTCCTGGCGGATATTCACTTCTACCGCGAAGGGATGAATCGGGTGGCAACCAAGTTGAAGCACGGCGGAGCACCGCTCAATCAGGTACAACGTGTCGTCCAAGATTATGAGCGGAACCTGAACGGGCTTTTGGCCCGCGCAGGACATTTGAGCCGCGCTCAATTGCTTCAGCAACTCCACGAGCAGACCAGGACCTTTGACGCCGGCATTGCAGCCGCCGGAGCGCAGGACCCCGTTGTGGAAAACCTGGCCCAGGAGATGGACAACACCAGCGATTCGGTCATGGCCCTTTCCACCGGGCTAGAGGAGCGAAGCTGGGAGCGCGTCGAGCGCGACCACCACCGGGCGCTTAATCTGTTCCATCGCGCCGAATGGGTCGTCGGGATCATCTCAGGGCTCACCTTGCTGGTAAGCATCTGGGTAAGCTTCGTTCTGCCGCGAGAAGTTGTCCGGCCCCTGCTCGAACTGAAAGACGCCGTGGACCACGCCGCCGCCGGTAACTACGAGATTGAGTTTGACCTCCAAGGCAAGGGGGAAGTGGTGGAATTGGCCAAAAGCGTTCGAGAATTGATTGCTCACGTGCGGGAGAAAAAGCAGGAAGGCGATCCATCCCCTCCCAAAGCGAACACCACGCAAGATTAATCCATCCACAACTTTCTTTTCGGTTAGAATAATTGAAAACCTCGAAAGGAGCAGAGCGACGATGAAGGGAAAAACAGAGGTTCTGGAGGTCCTACAGAAAGCTTTGAATGAGGAGCTGCAGGCCATCTTGCAATACTTCCTCCACGGGGAAATGCAAAGCAATTGGGGCTATAAGCGGCTCTACGCGGAAGTCAAGCGCCAATCTATCGGCGAAATGAAGCACGCCGAGGCCCTGATTGAAAGGATTATCTTCCTTGAGGGCGTGCCGAACCTCAATGACATCCCGAAACTCAAGGTTGGGAAAACCGTCGAACAGCAGATTCAGAACGATTTGGATTTGGAGAAGTCAGCGGTTGCAGAATATAACCAATACATCGCTCTGTGCCGCAAGGCCGGTGATAACACATCCGCCGATTTGATGGAAGAGCTCCTCAAGGATGAAGAGGAGCACGTGGACTTCCTGGAAACTCAGCTCGGCATGATTAAGGATCTCGGCTTGGCCAATTACCTGGCCCAGCAGCTCGAGACGCCAGGTGAGAAATAACGGGCGCCAATCGGCGCGAGCGTGGCCCGTTCCATGGCTCTTTGACTGATGTTTTGTCTGGGCAACTCCAGCTTAGCTGTTGAGGAAAAGTGGACTCAACCGCGGTGGAAGGTGACTTCCACTTGGCGGACCCAATCTCCATTCAATTTGACCGGCGGTGTGCCAGTCGCGGGCACGATGTGCACGGAGAAATAGCCCGTGTGCGGGTTAAAGGTCACCGCACGCGCGTGTCCGCCCTGGACGGTAACGGTGGGCTCGGACGGCGCATCGCCAAACAAGGTGACCTCGTTTTCATTTGCCGCAAACAAAACCCGCACCCTCACCGCATGGGGTAATTCCCGGAGCGTAGCGATGCGTTCCTTCCCCATCGAAACAAATTTCCCACGGTCGCCAAACAGCGCAATGCCGCTTGGCCCGACAGGCGCCACAATGTAATAGGCCGCCTCGCCGGGGCCGATCATGGCTGAGAACTTTTGGCCTCGCCCCACGGGGCGAACCACGTGCTCAAAATAGTTATAAACAACGACGGGGCCGCGCGTGCCCGTCTCCTTGGGGCTAAAGGTGACCGTTTGATGCACTTTCCCCGAGCGACTGAAGGCGAAAACGTAAGCCGTCCGCACGGTGCCGTCCGCGGTCCACGTGCTGGCAATGAAGGGCGAATCGGCGCCGCGGGTCCTTCCGCCCAGGCTGCGTGCTGCCATGGCGCCCAAACGCGCACGGCGCGGCGTCGCGTCCTCAACGTACATCCGGTCAAGAGGCGTAATCGGCACATCCGGCTTGACGATGACGCCATCAGCCCGCACCACCTTCAATATATTCCTCCGATCTTCGGCGCCGAGCGCATCGCCCGTTCCGACCGGGCCGGCGGAAAGAGCATCGAGGAGAAGATTATCGGTTTCATAGCTGTCATAAACATCCGGCCATGGCCAAGAGCCGATAGACTCCGCGAGTTGAGAAGTGTAAAGAAAGTTCCGCCAGCGCCAACGCGAGAATCGGTCATCACTCACGCGAATCGAGGTCAG